>JBCAWW010000136.1:0-9303 GCA_038534415.1 Bacteroidota bacterium
TATTCCTTTAGGCTATGGAATCCAGAGCCTAAAGGAATATGTTGTCTATTTTACCGATCAAGGGAAGATCATGGCTTGGGGTTCGCTCAAAAGTTTGGAAGCAAAACTGCCCTCAGAAGACTTTATGCGGATCCATAGATCCTATATTGTCGCTCAAAATAGAGTGAAAAGCCTCGAGGGAAATCAGCTCAATATTGGAGAGATTAGCCTTCCTATTGGGGGGAGCTATCGAAATGAGGTGATGACAAAGCTTTTTTATGAGCAAGAGGAGTAAGCTATATCCAAACACTTGATAGCAGGCTACGATTTTGCTTTTCTAGTTATTATCGGATGACTGCTTCGCAGAACGTTTCCCTCTTGTAGCGCCATTTTGAAATTGGTGCAATATGCCAGGACAAGTATCTGTCTTGCCTAAGCATTTTCAAAAGTTTTTTCACGGCTTCGCCGAACGCTTCTCAGTGCCTGCTCTACTTCGCATCCTCTTCAAACCACCCGCCCTTCCGATAGTTATCGGAACGCTGTCGGCTCATTTGGACCGCCCTCCTTTTTAAAAGGAGGGCAGTTTCTGTGAACAGAAGTGAGCAGAAACCCATAAACTTCCCCTTTGCTTGAGGCCTATGCGATTTCGAGATTGGTACAAGGTGTCAGAGAGCTGCTTTGCGAGAGAAGCGTTCCGCGCGGCGGGCATCCACCCAAAGCTGCCCTAACGCGACCAGACCTCACTAATCGGCTTGCCTTTGCTACTTTTGCCGCTATGGTGCCAATCATCCTCTTTTACTTCACCCTCAAATGATAGGCTCATGCCCACCCGAGAACTATCCCTCGAAAAGAACTCGATATGCTCGGTATAAACGCCATCCTCAAAGGTAAAGCTACCCCCACCGGTGGCATAAAAAGCGGATTTGCCGGGGTCGATAGCGATCCATTGAAAGCGGGAGCTAGATAGTAGTTTGACGGTTTTGCGGGTGCCACGGCGCATGATTTCTTGCATTTCTCCATCGCGCATGCGCTGAGTGATCTGCCAAGCTCCGGCTAGCTCGCCAGTGCCATCATCTAAGCGTTTCCAAGTTTGGGCTTTTTGCTTATCGTCTTTGCCACAGGCAATGGTGACTTCGTCTCTGGCTTCGTTCCAGTTACATTCGCAGAGGTCTTCTTTGCCTACCATTGCGCTATCCCAAGAGTCAAACTCTCTGATTTCGGAGAAGGCATTGCCGGTAGAAAAATATTTGCCACCACGGGTCCCGACAAATTGCTTCTTTTCGATATCGAAGGTGGTGTATGAGTGATAATCATCAGAAAATACCCAAGTGGTTTGCTCAGTGCTTGAGCCATCACTGACCAACAACCATGCACCTTTGAGTGAGGGAGCGTTCTCCGCAGGAGAAAAAGCCCACAGACCAATCGCGAAACAAATACTGAGCGCCAAAAACGCGAATTTTTGTAGGGTAGTCATAGTTTTGTTCTATATTGAATGATTAAATTTTAGAGCTAGCAAAGCTAATTTGCAAAAAAATCAGCATGAACGTAGCACCTTCTTTTGATCTCAGTCTGCTCGGGGCAAAACCCAGCAAGGTAGCCGCAGATTATTGGGACAAAGTTTTAGAACTGTACGAGAACAAGCAATATAAAGAGGCGATCATCGGTATACTGCGCTATGTCGATGAAGGATTGATTGAAAAGACAGGTAATGAAGACCAGAGTCGGTTTGTGATTCCTCATGGTTCGGCGGTCATTCACCTACATATCGATGATGCGAGTTTGTCGGTAGAAGCGCCATTTTTGAGTACACGCGACGCAAGTCAAATACCGCTATTGAGGCAAGTAGCGCAAATCAATTTTTCGCCCCTAAATCTCGCCAAAATCATCTTGAAGGATGAGCAATTGGTGTTTCACTATACCTGTCCTTTGATCCTATGCGAGCCCTATAAGATGTATGAGCTTTTTAGGGAGATATGCTTTTATGCAGATCATTATGATGATGAGTTTATACAGAAGTTTGGCGCGAGCTGGTTGCAAAAACCAGTGATCCACGCGTTCAGCCCCGCTGAAAAAAAACAAGCATGGGAAAATATGCAGGCCTATGTCACGGAAGGCTTTGCCTATATCGAATACTTTGAAAACAAGCGCAGCTTTAGCCATGCTTGGGATATCTTGGCCTTAACGCTCTGGAAAATCGAATACTATTGCGATCCGCAGGGGATTTTTCGCAATGAGCTACAAAAAAACATTGAGGCCCAACAAGAGAATGCGCCAATCATCGAGAAAGTAAATCGTGGGAAAGAGTATTTGAAGAAGATCCAGCAGTACGATCGAGAAACTTTTGAGGCGGATCTTTACCGTACCGAGCGATTTATCCCGATCAAGTTTCGCTCCACTGCTGAAAATATCCGCACCAATTTTGAAGATGCCTACCAAAGAGCTAAGTCAGAACGCGATGCCAGCGATCATTTGGGGGCGACGATTACGCTTAGTAGTATCTTTTTGAAGTTGTTTTACTACAATCATGTAGAAGAGTCGATCGCTCGTCCGATAGAGGAAGCACTAGTTCAGGCGGGTGGAAAGCCATGGGTGAAGTCCTCAGAAGTATTGTGGCAAGCGATGAATAGCTTCATGCAGCCCAATAGACAGGCTGGGGGTATGCAAAAACGCAAAGGTTTTTGGAGCTTTTTTGGATTTAATCGCTAAACCGTAATCACTCTATCCCTACGCTTAAGGATTGGATACCCTTTAAGGCTTCCTCACGCATATGTTGCGAGAGCTTGAACTGGTAGGTGCCGATCGCTTGCAGACTAAGCTTAGGCTGGGGCTCGATAAGCCAATCTACGCTGCTGCCAATATCTTGCTTATCGATCCAAACTCCGGCTACATCCATCAGGGTATCTCCAAAAATAATTTCAGAGGCTTGGCCTTGGGGATCTGTCATTTCAAGTTTGAACCAGATATTTTGGTAGGGGTACTCCGGGGAGAACGCTAAGTCAAGTACCAGAGTCTTTTCCCCAGCTGCTTGATTGTCATAGCGAAAGTCCACTGTCTCCTTGAGGCCCCATGCGGTCCCTTCGGCAAACTTCTGTTCGATCAGCCAATCGCCAGTATTGCAGGCTAGCAACAGGCAAAATAGACTGAAGAGAAGAGGACTATATCGAGCACGCATAGAATTATTCTTTTTTGTCACCAGAGGGCTTGTCATCGCTATTTCTATTGCCTCTTCCCTTGCCGCCTCGGTTTTGGCCACCTCGGTTTTGGGGATTGCGATTGTTGCGACGTGGATGCTTGTTACGTCGGTTGCTATTGCCTTGTGGCTTATTTGCTCCTTGCTCCTTTTTGTCGCCTCCTTCTCCTTCCGCTTGTTTGTTGCGGTTGTTCCGGTTACGATTTTGATTGCGACCTTGGTTGCGGTTGCGAGGATTTTGCTTTTTGCTAGTCTCCTTGTTTGGATTCTCTTTGTTATCGCCTTGGGCTTTGTTTTCGGGATTGTTTTTGCGGTTGCGACCTTGATTATTGCCTCTACGAGCTTGGTTGCGTCCACGATTATTGCCTCCGCGACCCTTGCCACGACCTTTCCCTTTTCCTTTGCCTCGACCTCTTTTTTCGACTTCAGGCAGATTGGTACCGACTACATCGACGAAGTCGAGAGATTGCTCAAGGGTAAGCTCTGGCTTGACGATCAAGGCCTCGGCCCGTTGTCCCTTCTCATTGAGCGACATGATGCGCTTGACTTCTTCTACTCGGATCGGATGCCAAGAGGTCTCTCCTTTGTAGGAAAACCACATCATACCCTTGAAGATATCGGTCTTTTGGAGGAAGGCAGTGCCTTTGGTGGTTTCGAGGGTGTTTACCTCTGGGAAATCTTGTAGGGCATCGAGATAAACCTCAAGCTCAAAGTTTAGGCAGCATTTAAGACGACCACAGAGACCCGAGATTTTCATCGGGTTGAGGGAGAGGTTTTGGTAGCGTGCGGCTGAGGTACTAACGGTTTTAAAGTCAGTCAACCAAGTAGAGCAGCAAAGTTCGCGTCCACAGGACCCAATACCTCCCACTAAGCCTGCTTCATGGCGTAAACCAATCTGCTTCATTTCGACTCTGATCCGAAACTCGCGAGCGAGAATCTTGATCAATTCACGAAAATCGACTCTATGGTCTGCGATATAATAAAAGATTGCCTTGGCATTGTCGCCTTGAAACTCCACATCACTGAGCTTCATATCTAGGCGCAAATCTTCGATGATTTCACGTGTGCGCACGAGGGTTTCTTGCTCGCGTCCACGAACTTTTTCTAGCAGCTCGACGTCTTTGTCGGCCGCTTTGCGATAGATACGCGGCAACTCCTCGGCGGCGACTTTGTGCCGCTTCTTTTTCATCTGTAATTCTGCCAGCACTCCTCCCATGGAGATGGAGCCGACATCATAGCCACGGTCGCTTTCTACTACGACGCAGTCGCCGGTATAAAGGCGTAGGCCATTGACATTACGATAAAAGGATTTGCGTGTGTTTTTGAAACGAATTTCGTAGACATTGTCTACTTCCGTTTTATCTGGGGAAAGCATGTTCCCCAACCAATCGTAGGTATTTAATTTATTGCAGCCGCCGGTCGCACAGCCTCCATTTTGTCCACAGCCTTCACTACTACATCCGCCGCTGCCACATGATCCGCATCCCATAAACTTAAGTTTGGGTTATATGATTATTGCAGATACTCAGAGGTGAGTTGGGTAATACCGCCAAAACCTTTCCGAAGAAAGGGACAAGAAAATGTCTAAAAAACATGATTTTAGGCCAATATGGCCCTAAAACCTATATACTAATCCTTTGCGGATTCCCATCAGTAACGGCAAATAAGGGGCCGTCTCTCTGCTTTCAACCCAGCCTGTACACATTCTCCTCCTCAGGGGTTGAGCGTATCTATATCAATTTTGAATATTCTATTTGCTAGTGTAAAGAACGTTTCATCTCATTGAAGAGATTGTATCTAAAGTTACGCTTTTTTTTACAATCGCCTAATGCATTCTTATGGTACAAATTATATGTGTATTTTCGCGGCAGGCAAAAGAAACGTTTTGAACACATACAAAAAAGATTCTCTCTCCACGCTCTTCGAAAAATGGGCTGGTAGTCCGGCTGAACAGATCAGTGCGCTACCTGTTTCGGGTTCTTATCGTGAATATTTTAGACTGCAAGGCGCAGGCAAAACCGCCATTGGAGTTTATAATTTGGATCAAAAAGAAAACCACGCTTTTCTCTCTTTTACTCGCCACTTCCACCAAAAGGGGCTACCCGTTCCGGAGATATATGGCGAAAATACAGCGGACCATACCTATCTTCTAGAAGACCTAGGGGATCAGACCCTCTTCCAACACTTATTTGCGGCCCGCAAAGAGGGCGAATTTCCAGTGGCCTTGGAATATAATTATCAAAAGGCGCTGGAAGAATTGGTGCTTTTTCAGACCCAAGGAGGAGAAGGCTTAGATTATGGTGCCTGTTACCCAAGAGCGAGTTTTGATCGCCAGTCGATGCTGTGGGACCTTAATTACTTCAAGTACTACTTCCTCAAACTAGTGCGGGCTCCTTTTGACGAGCAGCAGCTAGAGGAAGACTTTGAAACCTTTGCTAGCTATCTCTTGCAGACACGGCATGACTTCTTTCTGTACCGTGATTTTCAGGCGCGCAACATCATGATCCACGAGGGCAAGCACTACTTTATCGACTACCAAGGTGGGCGTAAAGGTGCGTTGCAATACGACCTCGCTTCCCTCCTGTATCAGGCCAAAGCAAACTTGCCTGAAGAGTTGCGTGAGCGTTTGTTGCATCACTATCTAGATGCTCTCGAACAGCAAATTGAGGTAGATCGAGAGGAATTTATCCAGTTTTACTACGCCTATGTCCTGATGCGGACCATCCAGGTGTTGGGGGCTTATGGCTTTAGAGGATTTTATGAGCGCAAGACGCATTTCCTCGAAAGTATCCCCTATGCAGTACGTAATCTGGAATCTATACTTGGCAAGATCAAACTGCCAGTGGAGATCCCCGGTCTGATGAAATGCTTTCAATACATCATCGAGCATGAAGATTTTCGCTCCTTTGGTCATATCAAACCCGAAAATGCTTCGCTCGTAGTGAGTGTCCAGAGCTTTTCTTATAAGCAAGGTTTGCCCGAAGATGGTACCGAGCATGGTGGCGGATATATGTTTGACTGCCGTGGCTTGCACAATCCCGGACGCTATCAACCCTATAAAAAACTCACGGGTCGCGATCCTGAGGTGATTCGCTTTTTGCATGAGCAAAGCGATGTCGAGCATTATCTCGAAAACGTTTTTGGTTTGGTGAGCAACTCCGTTGAACGCTACCTCAAACGTGGCTTCACCTACTTAGCGGTCAATTTTGGCTGTACTGGCGGGCAACATCGCTCGGTCTACTGTGCCGATCGTACCGCACAGTTTCTTAGCAAAAAATACAATGTAACCGTCGATCTCTTCCATCGCGAACAAGAGCGCAAAGGTTGGGTCAATTAGTCGTACCGCTACTAATCATTTGTCCTCATGAAAGCCATGATCTTTGCGGCGGGTCTCGGTACTCGCCTCCGTCCTCTTACCCATGATCGTCCCAAAGCTTTGGTTGAGGTCTCTGGTCGCTCCCTTTTGGAGTGGAATATCTTGCGACTGAAGGCTGCTGGCTATACCGATATCGTGATCAATGTGCATCATTTTGCGCAGCGAGTGATCGATTTTATCCAAGGCTTAGATTTGGAGGGAGTGCGTTTTTACGTCTCTGACGAACGCTCCCAATTGTTGGATACAGGTGGAGGACTGTGGCATGCGCGTGAGTTTTTGGCCGAAGGGGAGGACTTTTTGCTCTGTAATGCCGATATCTTAACGGACCTCGATTTGGAGGCACTGCGCCAACAACACCTTAGTCATGATGGCTTGGCTACACTGAGCGTTCGGCAGCGCCAGACCTCTCGCTATCTCCTCTTTGATGAAGATAAGCTCCTCTGCGGATGGCAAAACATAAAGACAGCGGAGACCAAGATGTCCCGAGAGCAAACCAATCTCACGCCTTGGGCATTTTCTGGACATCATTATCTTTCTCCTCGTATTTTTCCGCTCATCGCGGAACGCGGCGTCTTTTCGATTATAGACCTTTATTTGCGCCTAGCCAAGCAGCATGAGATCTACGCTTTTCCAGATCAAGAGGCCAATTGGTTGGATGTTGGCAAGCCCGAACGATTGGCTTTAGCAGATGATTTATTGACAAAAATGGCTTGGAGCCATCAGATGCAAGAATCAGACAAGGATTGAAAAACACGTTTTCCAGTTTTGTACGTTATTAAGTAAGTCCATGAGCATTTAATGGCTTGGGACAATGCCTTATATCTAAAACCGTATTTGCATGAAATATTTTTTGATGTCTGCTGGCCTTTGCCTGATGCTAGGTCTTTTTTCTGCCTGTGTAGAGCCAACAAATCCCGACCTTACGACCCTGATCGTCGGTGAATATAGTGGCGTAGTTGCCCTCAACTTGGATACCGATTCTTTGAGGGATGTGCCCAATCAGAGTATCCGTATCACGAAGTTAGATGACGAGACTATCGAAATCGAACCAATCAACTACCCTGAGAGCAGCCCAGTCAAAGACTTAAAGCTTAGGGCTAAGCTAGCGCCTACGCCTGATGCCTTGGTCAAAACTGATGGGGTTAGCCTTGTGATTGATTTAGTATCATTTGATGATGGTACCGTTCAAGGGACGCCTTACCTGATTTCTGGCTCGGTCGCGAGTGATCACGGCAAGTTTGAAAACAATACTGGAGACATCCTGTTTACTTTGCAAGTGATCACAAATGGGGTTGATCGCTACGAATTATTTGAAGGTACAATACAATAGCGCGAAAAGCGGGTATTTTCGGTACGATAAATGCTTCAATATATGGGAAGTAAGAAGAATCGTACAATCATCTAGGAAAAAAAGCCGATTTTTTGCGATCTTAGTGGTCTGTAAAGAAAGCACCTCACTGCTATACAATCACATAGCATAGAGATAAGAATTTTTCATTTACTTCCCTGAAGGCCCCTTGAGCTATATGCTCAATGGGGTCTTTGGATTAAATATCGCTACCACTTCATCTCCGAGGCCCCCTTCAATCGGCTCAAAACCTAGGTTGGTAAAAAATTGCTCGGCCACAAAATTGTGGCGGGAGTAAGAAGTGCGGATTTCTTTGCAGCGCATCTTACGACGGAGCTGGGTCAAGATTTGACGCATCGCAGATTGCCCAATACCTTGATGCTGGTACTCCTGATCGATCATGATGCGATTGAGCCAGCAGATGCCACCAAACTCCCCATACATCAAAAAACCGATCATCTTTTCCTCATGTAGAATCCCATAGGGATGCAGATCCTCAAATTTGGCTTGCGCCAATGAATAAAGAACAGAAGGTAAAAATCGTTCTTGCTCCGGACTCAGACGAATGTCCAAAGCGAGTTCCCAATTATATCGGTCTAATGCTACGAGGTGGGCCATGGCTCCAAAGGTAAGAAGTGATACGGAAAGGGGAAACAAGAATTTGGGGCATTGTGTAATTTTAGGACAGCAAAATTTTACGTCCTCCCAAATATTGAGAGATAAGCGTTCCGCGCGGCGGTAAAAAACCAAAAGATACCGGCTATACTCTCTCCTTTTACATGCTGGCCTAAGGGATAATTTCGGCTACTGTCATCCTAAACTTGGCATGCGATGCGGGATCTTTGGATAAGCGTTCCGCGCAGCGGCCCACAAAAAAATAGCGCCTCTAATGCAAGAGACGCTACGCAAAAAATCTTTTATCGCTAAACTAGAAGCGCAACATTAGCTGCATGGTAGCCTTGCGCTGGGGAGCCAAAAGACCGGGAACGATCATATACTCCTCGTTAAATACATTGTCAACCGTTAAGGAGACCTGGCCACGGCCAAAGTCATAAGCCGCAATCAAATCCAAGACATCAAAGCCGTCGGGATAGCGACTACGGAAATCATCCAAATCAGCTACTACTAGGTACAAAAACTGATCTACAGACTCGACGAAGCTCTTTTTGCGGTAGTTGGCGGTGACAGAGAGACCTTTGTAACCGATCGTAGCACTCGCGCGAATCAAGGTACGACTGCGATATTTGAGGGTTTCGGGTTGGTCAAAGGTAGTCGTGTCCGCGATTTGATTGACAACCTGCGTAAAGGCCAAAAAGTCAAAGTCGTTGGCACGAGCATTGAAATCCGATAAGTCCATCTGCTGCTCCGCTGGGACGGCATTGAGGTCTACCGGATTGGTGAGGGTAATTC
>JBCAWW010000137.1:0-9299 GCA_038534415.1 Bacteroidota bacterium
ATAAAAGTAAAATCCCACGACTAACTCTACCTCAGGAAATGCTGCATAAAGCCCTCTTTCCGGCTCTCTGAGACCGGAATCTCCTCGCCATTGATGAGATGAGCTATCCCGCCCTTTTTGCGGCGTTTGTATTCGACTATCTGTTTGAGATTGAGCAGATGAGACTGGTGCACGCGAAAAAAGCCCAGGTCACAGAGCAATTCATCATAGACTTTTAGGGTCTTAGGAATAAGCATCTTACTGCCATCGACAAAGAAAAAGTGCGTATAGTTTCTTTCTGCTTCACAGCGAACGATTGACTTTACATCCCGCACAACAAATCCTTCCATGGTCGGTAAGACGATTCGCCCCTCCTGCTGAGGCATTTGTAGTTGTGACTTGAAGAGAGATATCCGCGGATCAGCTTCTGCTTTATTTTGGTTCAGGCCTTGCCGAACCTTTCCCACCGCAGCTTCTAGCTCATCTGGATCAATCGGTTTGAGCAAATAATCCAAAGCCGAAAAGCGAATCGCCCGTAGCGCATATTCATCGTAAGCCGTTACAAAAATCACCGCAAAAGGCGTAGCGTCTAAGCGTTCGAGTATGTCGAAACCACTACCGGGACTCAACCTAACATCCAAAAACACCAAATCCGGCTCATGCTGAGGGATAACAGCCAAGGCCCTTTCTACCGTCGCAATCTCTTCCAATATCTCTACTTCCTCACAATAGGTTTGGAGATAGTTTCGCAATGCAAATCTTGCATCCGCTTCGTCGTCAATGATGAGGGTTCGAATCGTCATAGAATGTAGTCCTATGACAAAATTGGGAGGAAAAGCGAGAAATCAAAATACCACCAATAGACTCACTTTGGTACCAGCAGACTGACCATCAGGCTTTTGCAAGTCTTCAATCCTCAATGATATTTCCATCTCGTGTAGAGAATTGAGCATACTGATTCGCTCTTTGGTGATAGACATGCCTTTGCTCGGGGGACGGTAGCTACTGCTTGCTTTGAGACGTTCGGAGGCTTCTCGCCCAATCCCATTGTCAATGATATCGATGCGGTAACCATTATCTATCGTTTGAAGCTCAAGCCGTAATAAACCGACTTCTTCCTTGGGCATCAAGCCATGCCAAATCGCATTTTCCAGATATGGCTGTAGCAGACCAGGCGGTATTTCTACCTGATAAATATCAAGTTCTGGATCAGTATTGACCTCATAGCTAAACTTTTGCCTTGTCCGCAGCTGTTCTAGAGATAAGTACAAATCAAGCGTTGCCAACTCTTCATCAATACTAACTAAACGCTGGCTGGCTTGCTGCAATTGCAAGCGGATCAAGCGCCCAAAGCGCGAAATGAATTTACCCGCCTCCTTAGGGCGGTTTTCCATCACAAAACGCTGGATAGAGTTCAATGAATTGAACAAGAAGTGCTGGTCCATCTGGGAAGCTAGCGCTTCTTGCTTGCTCTGGGCGATACGATATTCCAATTTGCGTTTTTCGCGTTCGCGCAAGCGCAACAAATAAAAATACACCAAGGAAGCCACCAGCAATACCCCAATCCCTATCATCCCAAAACGAAAACCCCAATGCTGATCCAACCTAGGCCTAATCTCAATCGAAAGGCGTGCTTCGGGTCCATTAAATACCCCATCACTATTGCTCGCTCTAATCCTAAAGGTATAGTCGCCCGGCGGCAAATTGGTATAGCTCACCTTGGCATCGGCACTCGGGTATTGCCAATCCTCTTCCCAGCCTTCGAGTTGCCACTGATAGCGAATCTCCGCCGGAGCGCTGTAGTCCAAAGCGACAAAACTCAATTCAAGGCGTTGCCCGCGATAAGCCGTAAAATGTAAGCCAAGGCTGTCTTGACGGAGTGGAGGGGCGGATACTTTGGCGGGTTTGAGGTAAAGCGGTGGTACAAAGTGGCTAGCACTCCGCTCAATTTGTGTAGGGTAAAAGGCGACAAAACCATCTGAGCCGCCCATATAAATTTCTCCATCGAGGCTCTGCAGATACGCGCCCGTGGCGAACTCTTCGTCCATAAGCCCATCACGGGCCCGGAAGTTTTGAAAAACCTCACTGACGGTATCAAAACGCGCAATCCCTAGATTGGTACTCATCCACAAATGCCCCGTGCTATCTGGCAATACCCCTATCACAAAATTATTGGGCAAACCATCGGTCTTAGTATAGCTATCCAAGACTTTACCGGCTTGATCCACCTGCAAAAGTCCAGCACCATAAGTACCCAACCAAAAACTGTCGTCGATATCAGGCCAAATGGCAATCACCGTATTGTCTGCACGATAGGAATCCGGAAAAATCGGCAATAATCGTAGCTCCATCGTACCTGGGTCGAGCCGCAACAATCCCCGTTTGTTGGCGATCCATATAATAGAATCAGCACCCTGATAAGCATCCCATGAATAGCGAGGGACCCTAAGACCAGTGAGCGTATCTTTCAATGGGATGACGGTATGGCTTTGGCTCTGAGGGTCCCAAAAATTGACAGCACTGCCAATAAACAAGAAGCGATCTTTAGGATAAGCCAGCGGCAATATCCGTCTGAGGGTACCGAAATTGGCCTTATCCCCTAGCTGCTGAATTTGCTGGGAGGGCCAATCCAAAATATCGAGGGAAGGAGAACGCCCGTAGCCAATCATGAGTTTTTGATCTGCCGTCTCGTATAGGCTCATGATTACGTTTTGGCTGAGGCCAAGAGAGTCGGCGGGACCTTTTTGATAGTGTCTGAGCACCGCTTTGCTCCCTTTGTCTAAGAGGTAAAGACCATTGGTAGTACCGAGCCACAATCTATTGTCTGCGCCTTCGGCGAAGGCGAAAACCGTAAATTTAGGTGCTTTAAAGTAGCTAGAACGATAAGCCTGAAATCGGGGACGGCTAGCGAGATTGACTTTATGGAGGCCGCCTTGGTAGGTGCCCACCCAAAGATTTCCCCCTGTATCGACCAATAAGGATAGGATCACACCATCGCGGAGCGAGTTTGCCGCAATTGGATCTGATTGATAAGCACCGATGAGTTCGCCGCTTTGAGAAAGCAAAAAAAGGCCCTCATTGGTGCCAGCCCATATCCGCCCTTCATGATCCTTAGCTAAGCATAAGACTGAGCGTTCGGCGAAGACGCTATCCTCAACCACAAGCAGCGAATCGTCTTCCCAAAGATATAGTCCTCCTCTAGCGCCTATCCACATTCGGTGCTGCCCATCCTGCAGCAAGCAATGCACTTTTTGCTCTGCCAAGCCATCAAGTGCTGGTACCGACTCATAAATGAGGCTATCCGCTTGTACCGAAGCCACAAAAACGCCTTTGCTTAAATGGGCCGACCACATTCGTCCCTGATCCCAAAAAAAGGATTTGCCCTGTCGCCCCGCATACATTTCCCAATTGCCTTTAGCGTCTAGGTGCATCAGCCTCGCGGGAGAAATCATTTTGTTTAGCCAAAGCTCCCCCTCCTCGTCCAAGCCCATTGCCTGCACATTCCAAGCTCGACCAATCTCATTGGGTACTGGATACTGAAAAAAATCATCTGTATCCCGCCGATAACGACTAAATCCACCTTGGCTGCCGACAAAAAGTCTCCCCTTGCCGTCCTCAATGATACTTTTGACATCATTAGCGGCTAAAGTAGTACTATCTAAAGGCTCTCGTTGGTAATTGTGAAAGCGATAACCATCATAGCGACTCAGCCCATCCCAAGTACCGATCCAGATATAGCCCAGATGATCTTGATATAAGGTTTGAATACTCTGGTTGGGGAGCCCCTCCTCTATCCCAAAAGCTTGAAATCTCAGCGCAGGCGCTTGTCCCAAACTTATGCTTGGTAGACATATCAATAGGCTAAGGAAAATCAATCTCACGCGATGGGTCTAGGGGGTAATTTGAAGGTATCACAGAAAATACGGTTCTGAGCGCATCAAAAGCAAGTGAAGTCCACCTCTCTCTACTATGGAGATAAAAGGGCATAAGCGCGAAAAGATGCAGCTCCACTTGCTATTGAATGCCCCTAAGCCTAAGGCAAAAGGACCAGTTTCTGGGTGGCGAGCTGTTGTCCGTCTTGATTTTGTATTTGGAGGATATAATGTCCCGGCGGGATTGCGTCTAGGGCTATTTTGGAGTTTTGGTTTTTGATTTGGCTGCTGCGCAGAACGCTTCCCCTGAGATCTATCAACTGCATTTGTAGGGGTTCGGATAAGCGTTCCGCGAAGCGGAGCCAAACAAAATCGACGGTCGGATTGGGATAAAGCTCAAACACAATCGCGGGTCCAATATCAGACTTGATTGTATTGACCCCATCTATCTGCAACTGATCCAACCATAAGCTACTGCCAATACCCGCTTCACTTTGGGTCAAAATTTGGTCAATATCACTGGCCGCAAAAATCAAGGAAAAAGAGTCTGGTAGGAAGCCTAAGGATAAGGGAATCGCAAAGTAGCGGAAGCTATCGCTTGGCGGCAAAGCAATCACCGACTCCTGCTCCAAAGTGCTATCGAGCATCGCGTCATAATACCAAAAGCGGGCATAAGCCAAAGCCGTATCTGCTCCACCAACCGCCTGATAACGATAAAAGCCTGAGATATTGCTGGGCATCGGATGGCTCGCAGGAAGGGGCTGCCCCCCTGAAAAACCGGCATCATCAAAGCCAAAGCCATTCCAGACATAGCCGGTCGTATCAAAAAAAGGAGAATTGCCGTTGTCAATGGTCTCTAATTTTAAGCTGCTAGCGCCGGAGTAAACCAAATTTGGATCCATTTCCTGGCTCGCTGCCTGCTTTTGATGTCCCAATAACTGGGTATATCGATTGGTGGTATGCCATGCTTCTGGCTCGTCAAAGTCGAGGGAAGTATAGGTTTCCCAGCTCATATTGGGCATACAAGCATTGGCGTCGGAGAAATACATCGAATCTATCTCTACCCAAGAACCCACTTCGTTCATACTGCCAGGCAGCAGATTGCTTGAGGCGATGAGAAAACTAATCTTGTCTGGATTGGCGCTATAATTGGCCAGCTCAATTCCAATCCAATGAAAATTGGTATCCTGCCCGCCAAAGCTTTCCAAGCTGAGAGCAACTTGTTGATTATTTTGGGTAAAACGCCAGCCAAGCATAAACTCATCAGCGGCTTGCATATCGTATCTGACTCGTACATAGGCGGAGTCCGGCATGGCGGTACAAGGAATGCCGCCTTCTAAGCCAGCAGGGCCCAAATCCCCTAGCCAAAATATAGCGGGCGTAACTTCATTTTCGTCATTGAGGTGGGTCTCCAGTCTGACCGCAGTGCCGTTTTGATCATTGGGGGTAGCCCTTACATTGGCTAAGCCGAGTTCAAAATAATTGAGTGCCGCCGAAGACTGGAAAGGAGGAAAGACTTCCAATAGGGTGTCGGTCTGCCAATTTTCAAAATCGCCGCCAATGATAGCGGTCTGAGCGGATACAGTTTGGCTGAGAAGCCCAAAAAAGAAAAGGGAAATGATAAGTCTCATAGCTCTAATTGTCTTAATCTAATTGATAGAGACAATCAGGCTTTATTATGCGCCCTGCCCAACGGACAATGAGCTAGAGGGGTAAAATAGAGGACGCTTGGGGTAAATTGTTGATTGTAGGCTCCCCTTATTTTCTTAGCTAAGCGTGAGGAAGACACTTTATCCCTTAGGCATCTCGCTTTTCATGAAGTATTTAGGACTTCCGATCCCATTTTCGGATCAAATCGGGCAGTTTATGAATCGCGGCAATTTCTCTCAATTTTTGTCTTGCTTCTGTGGCGACCATACCGAGATAGGTCTTTCCTCCCTCGAGTGAAGACATGACTCCGGTTTTGCCATAGAGTTGGGCGCCTTTGCCGATAGTAAGGTCTTTGTTGACTCCTACCTGGCCCCACATGATCACATCATCCTCCACAGTAACTACCCCCGCGATACCCACTTGCGAAGCGATCAAGCACCTTTTGCCGATCACCGTATCATGCCCTATCTGGATGAGGTTATCTAATTTGGTCCAATCGCCGATCTCCGTATCTCCACTTACCCCTCTATCGATGCTACAATTGGTACCGATGTCTACGTGATTGCCAATTACGACCCGACCTTTGGTCAACATTTTGTCCCGGCCGTAGGGTCTGGCCTTAAAATAAAATGCTTCTCCACCGATCACCGTACCCGCATTAATGGTTACCTCATCCCCGATAATCGTATCCTCGTAGATAGTCACATTGGGATGTATGCGGCAGTTTTTACCCATTTTGACCCGGGAGCCGATCACGCAATTATGGCCAATTTGACTATGGTCTCCGATGGTTACGGCTTCGCCGAACGCCACGTTCAATCCTAGCTTAACGGCCTGCCCCAACTGAGGCTCGCCGGCCAAATCCAGTGGCAGACTCGCTTGAAAATGCTCTGTCAAACGATTGTAATCTCTAAAGGGGTCATCGCTGATCAACAAGCCTTTTCCAAGGGGTGCCTCAACTGATTTATTGATCAGGATAGTTGTTGCGGCACTTTTAAGGGCTTTGTCATAATATTTGGCGATGTCTACAAAAGTCAAATCTCCGGTTTCTACTTTATGAATCTCATTGATACCAGAGGTCATGTGATCGGCATCCCCCACAAATTCGCACCCAAGGATTTGAGCCAGGTGGGAGAGTTTAACTGGATTTTTCAATTTCATGTCGCGAAGGTATAAAAGGCAAGGCAATTGTTTTGGCCCAATATCAGGTGATCTATTGACCAAAGGCGAAACAAATATATAGCGAATCTTCGCTCATAAGGTTTGCAAATTGCTCGTATTCAACTAAATTTGGGCCTCTTTTGAAATTTGGACTTAATTCTAAGCTATTACTAATTACTTCATGGAGAATTTGATTTATATCCTTCCAATAGCAGGTCTGATTGGTCTGTTATATACCTTCGTACGCTCAAAATGGGTCGCTAAGCAAGAAGTTGGAGATGAACGCATGGCGCGCATCGCTGCAAATATTGCTGAAGGGGCCATGGCTTTCTTGAAAGCCGAATACCGTGTTCTTGGCATTTTTGTCATTGCGGTCGCTGCTCTCCTTGCCTTTAAGGGTGCATCAGAAGAACAATCTAACTTCTGGGTAGCGCTTTCTTTTATTGTAGGGGCGATTTGTAGTGCTCTTGCAGGTTATATCGGTATGCGCGTAGCTACTAAAGCTAACGTTCGTACGACTCAAGCGGCTCGTACTTCTCTAGGCAAAGCCTTAGAAGTAGCTTTTGCGGGTGGTTCTGTTATGGGCCTCGGCGTAGTTGGCTTGGGTGTTTTAGGACTTAGCCTCCTGTTTATCATCTTCAAAGCCTTAGACTTTGGTGGTGATGGTATGGAAACACTTGCTTTTGCCGAGACCAACATTCTACTCAATGTTATCTCAGGCTTTTCACTTGGTGCTTCTTCTATCGCCCTTTTCGCACGTGTAGGCGGTGGTATTTACACCAAAGCAGCTGACGTAGGCGCTGACCTCGTTGGTAAAGTAGAAGCTGGTATTCCTGAAGACCACCCCCTCAACCCCGCTACTATTGCTGACAATGTCGGTGATAATGTAGGTGATGTTGCGGGTATGGGTGCTGACCTTTTCGAATCTTATGTAGGCTCTATCATTGGTACCATGGTATTGGGTGCTGCCTTTATGGGCGGTGGCTCTGATTATGTAGATAACTTCAGCGGCCTAGGAGCAGTATTGCTTCCGCTAGTGCTTGCTGCTTCGGGTATTCTCGTTTCGATCTTGGGTACCTTCTTTGTCAAAGTAAAAGAAGGCGGTAGTCCTCACCGCGCTTTGAATATTGGTGAATTTGGTTCTGCTGCCGTAATGCTAATCGTTGCTGCCGGTATTATCCAATGGATGCTTCCAGAAACTTGGACATCAGGTGGTACTGAATACACTTCTTGGGGTGTTTTCTTTGCCGTTATTGCAGGTATGGTCGCGGGTCTAGCCGTAGGTAAGGTTACCGAATATTATACCGGTACTGACACTAAGCCGGTTATCGGTATCGTACGCCAATCACTGACGGGTTCTGCAACCAACATTATCGCTGGCCTCGGCGTAGGGATGATGTCAACTGCTTTCCCGATCTTGTTGATCGCCGCTGCGATCCTGATCTCTTACAACTTTGCCGGACTTTATGGTATCGCCATCGCGGCAGTAGGGATGCTAGCCAATACGGGTATTCAGCTTGCTGTTGATGCTTACGGTCCTATCTCTGATAATGCGGGTGGTATCGCCGAAATGGCCGAACTCCCTAAAGAAGTACGTCAGCGCACTGATAAACTAGATGCTGTAGGTAACACTACCGCTGCCATTGGTAAAGGATTTGCCATCGCTTCTGCAGCCCTTACTGCCCTCGCTCTTTTTGCTGCCTTCATGCAGCAAGCTGAGATTACAGAGATTGATATCGCTAAGCCTAGCGTAATGTCTGGTCTTTTGGTAGGTGCAATGCTTCCATTTGTATTCTCTGCCTTGGCGATGAATGCTGTTGGCCGCGCTGCTATGTCTATGATCGAAGAGGTTCGCCGCCAATTCAAGGATATCCCCGAATTGAAAGCTGCCCTCGCCATCATGCGTAAGTATGACTCTAACCTTGATGAGGCTACTGAGGAGGATCGCGCGATATTCGACGCTGCCGATGGTAAAGCTGAATACGACAAATGTGTTGAGATTTCTACCGCTGCTTCTATCAAAGAAATGGTGCAGCCAGGTCTACTCGCCATCTTGGTTCCTGTAGCCGTTGGTTTCCTCGGTGGTCCTGAGATGCTAGGGGGTCTCCTCGCAGGGGTAACTTCTAGTGGTGTATTGATGGCAATCTTCCAGTCCAATGCTGGTGGTGCTTGGGACAACGCTAAGAAAATGTTTGAAGAAGGCGTTGATATCAATGGTGAGAAATACTACAAAGGCTCTGAGCCACACAAGGCTGCAGTGGTAGGGGATACAGTTGGAGATCCATTCAAAGATACTTCTGGTCCTTCTCTCAACATCCTCCTCAAATTGATGTCTGTAGTAGCCCTCGTGATTGCTCCGACCATCAAAGGCGGTGGATTCTTTGCCGACAAACCAGTTGAGCTTCCTGCTGAACCAGGCGTTACGCAGAGCGTAGAAACCCTTGAAGAAGTCGCTACCAACGACCCTGAGTTGGCGGTAATGAACAAAGAAGACTAATCAACCTATTGCAAGGCTCTGCCTTGTGATCTATAAATAAAAATAAGGCGGTGGAGCTTAGCTCTATCGCCTTTTTCTTTGCCTTCGATTTCGTATTTTAGGGAATCGTTCGTCTATAGATAAGACAGTCTTCGACGAAC
>JBCAWW010000138.1:0-9285 GCA_038534415.1 Bacteroidota bacterium
GTTGACTTGCATCGCCCAACAATATCATGTCAGTATTGATGGTCTGATGCAAGTCAACTATCTTAGCTCTCAAACCATCTTCAAAGGACAAGTAATCCGAGTACCGAAGGTGGAATAAAAAGCCCATGCGTCAGCTGCTCACTTTTTTTATTCTTGTGACGGGGTATTATCTCCTACCAGCACAAGATGGTCCACCCCCCATACGAATTGGCGTGGGTATGATGGGAATTTCCTATGCGGGAGATCTCACGGTTGACGATGGTTCCTTTCAGCGTTTTTCTCCGGGTGGGCATTTAGCGGTGCAATTTGCTGGCGCCAAAAAGCTACGACCAGCCCTCATTGCGGGCTATGGCGGGTTTAGAGAACAGATTGACGTCTTTCCCGGCCTAATACCTCCAGGTATTGAACCCAATACTTTTGTCGAAACCAATTTCTTCTTTGCGGACTTTCGGCTGCAATATTATTTCTTTCAAAAATCACGGCTTAGCCCATATTTGGCAGCAGGTGTTGGGATGTTATCCTTTTCGCCACAGGATCAAGACGGCAATTTCTTAGGTGAAAACATCTTCACCCGCCAAGAAGGAGAAAGCTACAATACGACGATCGCCAGTTTCCCAATCACGCTAGGCTTCAATCTCGATGTCAATGAAGTGATTTCGCTTAGTCTAGGCTATACTCATCGCTTTACGCCGAGTGATTATCTGGACAATATTGGACAATTAGGGACCAAAGACGGCAATGATATCATACAACATTTTCAGATGGGGGTGCATTTTACCCTAATCCCCAAAGATCAAATTGATAGACCACCACCACCTCAGGACCCAGATCGACCATTGGATATTGTAGCCTTCAAAGCAGAGGACGATCGGAGGGTAGCGTTCCGGGTCCCGGAACGCTTAGACACAGATGTACCACCTAATCGAGTGACGGTGGCTAAGTTGGATCAATTGATCGAGACAGACCTCAAACTTATTGCACAAACAACAGAAAACGCCAGTCCTGGTCCCAATAATGGGGTTTATCTAACCGAATGGCAAAAGCAAGAGCAAGAGGCCATCTCTGCCCAAAGATTTGTCTATTACTCGGTCAAACCCACCGATCAGCTAGGGGAAATTGCGAGACGATTCAAAACTACCCCACAAAGTCTGCGAGGGCTCAATCAGCTGCAAAGCAATGATCTGAGCGACAGAGTGTATTTGCGGATTCCAGACCTTAGTGATAGTAGCCTTCCCCTCCCTGACAGCAGTAGTCTAGCCCAAGATTCTAGTATCACCGATAGTACCATCGCCGGCACTACAAACTGGCTTGCCTTAGAAGAGGAGGCATTAGAGGCCGAAAGGTACCGATTTATCTTTGTGTCCAAAGACCAGCCACTCAATACATTAGCTACGCAATATCATATCCGTTTGGAGACCATTCTCAAGCTCAACTATCTCCAATCAGCTATCCTCAAGGCAGATACTTACTTACGGATACCCGATCTCGGAGTCTACTAAGCAATCCTGAATTGTAATCTCCAATTACAGATACGTATATTGCTTTTCCAATTTGTTAGCTATGAGCTCGGACTACCAGCCATTTGAATCCTTGCCACCTCGTAAGTTGCTCTTGCACCATCGATTGATCTTATTGTGCAGTGGAACTATGAGTCAGATTTCGTGGTCCCTATTAGCTATGGGGAACTTTTTCACCCTGATATTTGGTACGCTGGCGGTAGTAGGTGCTGAAGAAGGACCGGGTGTTTTACCAATAATAATTGCCAGCACTTTCACAATCACAGGGATATACTTTTTGTTTGGTGTCCTAAAACGCAATTTCAAAACGGTAGACCTTCTCACCAACGGCAAGTTTGCTAGGGGTAAACTTGTCAATCAAGAAAAGACCAACACCATCATCAACGATAAGCCGGTCATAAAGTATACCGTTCGCTTTCAAGCCGATAATGGCAGAAAATACGAAGTCAGTAGTAAAACCCATCTGAGCGATCGCATAGATGATGAGTCCGAGGAACGGGTGCTTTATCTTTCTGCAGACCCCTCCTGGGGAGAAATATTTGACAGCATCTCCGAAAGACCCGAATTCTTAGCAGACGGTCGTATCCAGCCTCCTCATTGGAGCAAGCTCTTCAATTTGCTCATACCTAGCTTAGGTCTAATATCCTTTTTTGCTTTAATTTTGAGCGCTTTTGCCGGCATACGAATTCTCCTAACTCTATGAAACAAACTTTACTCCTGTGTATTGCTTTCGTCAGTTACACCTTGCTCCAAGGGCAGCAAGATTGGCAGACTCCTTTTGAAAAAAGCACCGGCAAAGCAACTGCCACCCATGCCGAAGCTATCGCTTGGTATCAGCAGTTGGATCAAGCCTCGGATCAAATCAGGCTACTCGAATACGGTCCCACTGACGTAGGCAAAGCCCTCAACTTAGTCGTCATCTCCAAAGATGGCTTGAGTGATCCCAAAGAGATTCGCAGGAGAGGTAAACGCATATTATTGATCAATAATGCTATCCACCCCGGAGAACCCTGTGGCGTAGATGCCTGTATGATGCTCGCGAGGGATTTGATACAGGATAGTGAGAAAAACCAATTATTGGATGAGCTTGTGATTGCCATCATCCCACTCTACAATATCGGCGGGGCGCTCAATCGTGGCTCTTATAGTCGCACCAATCAGCAAGGTCCAGAGGCCTATGGCTTTCGCGGCAATGCTCGTAACTATGATTTGAACAGAGATTTTATCAAGACCGATACTCGGAACGCCAGATCTTTTACCGAGATATTTCAAGATTGGCTGCCAGACGTTTTTATCGATACCCACACGACCAATGGTGCTGATTACCCAGCGGTCTTGACCTATATCGAGACTCAGCCTGACAAGGTCCACCCAGCCATCGCCACCTATATGCAACAGCAGATGATCCCATCCTTGGAAGCGCATATGAAAGCCTCAGAGAAAGAGATGTGTCGCTATGTCTACAGCCGCAATACACCGGACGAGGGCATTGCCGCTTTTTTGGATTTACCTAGATATTCCTCTGGTTATGCAGCTTTGTTTCAAAGCATGAGTTTTATCACAGAAGCGCATATGCTCAAGCCATTTGCAGAGCGGGTTGAAGCAACTTATAGCTTTATCGAAGGCATGCTTCATTTTATGGACCAAAACGCTGATGCTATCGGCGAGGCAATTGATAAAGCGCGAGAAGAGGTTGCTAAGCAGCAAAACTTTGACATCGCTTGGGCGATAGATATGGACAATGTCGAGGAGATCAACTTTCATGGTTACACCGCGGCTTATAAGAAGAGTGAGGTCAGCGGCGCTGAACGCTTATACTATGATCGAGAGCAGGACTATAACAAAGACATTCCTTGGTTTGCTCACTACAAGGCAAGTCAACAAGTAAGCAAGCCCAAGGCTTATATCGTCCCCCAAGCCCAATGGGCCGCTATCGAACGCTTGCATTGGAATCAGGTAGAAATGTACACTTTAACAGAAGACATTGTGCTAGAGGTCGAGGTCTACTATATCCGAGAGTTGGAAAGCAGTAAACAGTCCTATGAGGGGCATTTTATGCATCAAAACTTCAAACTTGAAACCCAGAGCCAAGAGGTATCGTTCTACGCAGGAGATAAGGTCATCTTCACTAATCAATGGCGAAATCCCTATTTAGTCCACGTACTAGAACCGATGGCTCAGGACGCCTTCTTTAGATGGAATTTTTTCGATGGGATTTTGATGCAAAAAGAATATTTTTCTTCCTATGTGTTTGAAGATGAAGCCGCGCAAATATTGCAAGAAGACGCTGAGCTAAGAGCTGCTTTCGAGCAAAAGAAAAAAGAGGATGCCGCATTTGCAGACTCGCCAAGAGCTCAGTTAAACTTTATTTATCGGCGTTCACCACATTACGAAAAGACCCACCAACGCTACCCAGTATTTCGCTGGCATAGCAATGAGACATTACCTCTAAAATAGCGGAAATGGAGCAAGATCTAGGTGCTGAATTAATCGCTGCTCAAGCTCGCATCAAAGAGCTAGAAAATCGTCTGAACCAACAGAGCGACCAATTACGCTTTTTTGTACAACAAGCTCCCGTCGCCATGGCTATGTTTGATAAAGAATTGAACTATCTCATCGCCAGCGGCAAGTATGTGCAGGATTGGATTGGCAAAAGAGAGTATATCGGAGAAAGCCATTTTGAACTCTTTCCCGATATGTTGGATAAGTGGAAAGAGACATACCGACGTTGTCTCAAAGGAGTAACCGAGACCTGTCTTGAAGATCCTTTTAAGCATCGAGACGGCAGTGTGGACTATATTGACTGGGTAACAACGCCTTGGTATGACCAACAAAATGAAATTGGAGGTCTCATCCTCTACGCCGAGCGAGTCAATGAACGCGTGGAGGACAAAAAGAAACTGCTTCGCCTCAATCGCCAAATCAAAGACCATAAAGAGAAGCTAGAGAGCTTGGTATACGCTATCAGCCATAATCTTCAGCAACCGCTTATGGCTTGCCTTTCGGTGCTCGAGTTTGCCAAGGAAAGCCACCGGCAAGGACAGTATCAAAGCATACAAAAGCGATATCAATATCTAGAAGCTACGCAAAAAAGAATGCTCGCTTCCTTGCAGGACTTTTTGGCACACGCCCAGCTAGAAGAACCCACTGGTATTTATCCGGTCAATCTCAATGAACTCATTGATGAGATTTGCGAAAATCTCCAAAGCGAAATCGAAGCCAAAGAAATTGACTTTCGAGTGCCTAAACTCCCTATCATTCAAGCCAATGAGTTTGAGATGATGGCCCTCTTTCAAAATATCATCGCCAATGCCGTGAGGCACAATAATCAAGATCAAGCCTTTGTGCAGGTAAATTTTCAGGCGGAAGGGGATTTTTGGCAGTTTAGCATCAGCGATAATGGAGCAGGGATTCCGATAGAGAAGCAGGCAAACATATTTGAATATGCGCGTCCCGTAAATACGGAAAATCAGGCCCATCAAATGGGGATTGGCTTAGCTTTTTGCCGTCGGATTGTCAAAAGTCTCAATGGCAAAATCTGGTTAGATTCCACTCCCCAACAAGGGACCACTGTATCCTTTACCCTACCAAAAGAATCTGATCATTCATAAAATCGGTCTATTTATTACCTTTGGTTCATGAAACGATTTCTCCCTTTCTTGATTATTGCAAGTTTGATCTTTGTTGCTTGCGAAAGCGAGCCTAGTTCGGACTCGCAAACTACAGCTACAGATCCTAGCTCAACAACAAGCTCGCCTAACAAGCCACAAGAGTTACCAGCCATTCCTCCTGCCGTTGAAGAAGCCGAAGAAGTAGACCGTAGTTTAGGCCAATCAGAGCTCAAGGATGCGACGATCAACCAAGCAGGATTTCAACTCAATCTAAAACTACCGCCGGGATCAAGCGTACAAGCTATGCCCGGAAATAAAAAAGCCTTGATGGTCGATGCTGAAGATGGGAGCTTTCAAATTGTCATCAGTGCTGCAGACATTGCGACTGAAGACTTGGTTCCACTTTGGCAGGAAAATCCACCTATCGGCAATTTTCGACAGTTTATCGTCAATGGTAGGGGAGGCGTTCTCACAGAGGTAGAAAGAGAGGGGAAGGCCGACTATCACGTAGACTATATTTTTGAAAAATATCGTTTACATACTCCCTTTAATAAGAGCTTTAGTCGTATGCAGGCCACAAAAATCTTTAATGTGTGCCGTCAAATACAGGGCCTCAACCGCTAAGGGGCCTTAGCTCCTGTGTAAGGCTAGAATTTCCTCTACATATTTTCGCTCATTTGCGAGACGCGGCACCTTGTGTTGGCCGCCGAGTTTGCCACGGTTTTGCAACCAGTGGTGAAAAGTTCCTGTAGGCAAAACCCTAACCAATGGAGGCCTCAAGGCCATATCGCCTGTTCTTTTGGCCTCATAATCAGAATTTAACTGCTTAAGGGTTTGATCTAATAGCTCGGCAAAGCGAGTAATATCGGTAGGTTCTTTTTCAAACTCAATTAACCATTCGTGCCCCCCGCCTTCATTATCTCCAAAATAAATGGGAGCAGCAGTATAGTCCGTAATCTCGGCTTGGGTAGCTTGAGAAGCAGCCGCAATGGCCATTTCGGCGTTTTCAACTACGACTTCCTCACCAAAGGCATTGATAAACTGCTTGGTGCGACCGGTGATTTTGATTTTGTATGGGGATAGATTGGTAAACTCTACTGTGTCGCCAATATTGTAGCGCCATAGACCGGCATTGGTGGTAATGAGCATGGCATAGTTGCGTCCTAGCTCCACCTCCGCCAAGGTATGCGTCTTAGGATGATCTTCATGCATGTGCTCAACTGGGATAAACTCGTAAAAGATCCCGTGGTCGAGGAAAAGCAGTAAGTCAGATTGAGACAGATCGTTTTGCGCAGCAAAAAAGCCCTCAGAGGCATTATAACAATCGAGATAAGACATATTGGGCGTCGGCACCAACTGCTCAAATTGCTTGCGATAAGGCTCAAATTTTACCCCTCCATGAATAAAGAGCTCCAGATTGGGCCAAATATCCAATACATTGTCGGAGGTAATTCCCTTCTTTTCGAAGATGTGCCGAATCAATACCAAGGTCCAAGTCGGCACACCGGCTATTGAGGTAATATCTTCATCCATGACATCATTGGCCATGGCTTCTATTTTGCTTTCCCATTCGGGCATGAGTGCGACCTCTTTTTGGGGAGCCCGCATCAGTTCAAAAAAGCGTGGTAAGTTTTCGGTCAATACTGCGCTAACGTCTCCCACTCGGGTTTCATCATAATAGGGATTGAGTGCGTGAGAGCCACCGATGGACAATGTCTTACCCGTAAACAGCTTGCTATCAGGCCTTTGCTCAAAGTAGCAGGCCAACATATCCTGTCCAGCTTTGAAGTGGCATTCTTCCAGTGCATCGACCGTTACGGGGATGTATTTACTTTTATCGTTGGTAGTCCCAGAGGATTTTGAGAACCATTCGACTTTGCCTGGCCAGAGGATATCGACTTCACCTTTCAGGGAACGCTCAATCCAAGGAAACAGAGTTTCATATTTATTGATCGGTACACGTTCTCGAAACTGATCTACGTTTTGGATGTCTGCATAGCCATAGGCTTTGCCCCATTCAGTAAGTTTTCCTCGATGCATCATTTGGTCAAAATGAGCCTGTTGGACGTCGAGGGGACGTTCGAGGAATCTTTCGATTTGATGCATGAGACGCTTTAAAATCCAGCTCGCAACCTTATGTACCAATAGTAGCATGTAGTGATAGTAGAGCGTTAGCGATTGAGTTGGAAGTTCTCGCCAAGATAAAGGCGACGTGCTTCCGGATTGTCCGCAATTTCTTCGGCAGTGCCAGAAATACGAATTTCTCCCTCATATAATATATACGTTCGGTCGGTGATATTGAGTGTTTCGTGTACGTTATGATCGGTAATTAGAATCCCAATATTGCGTTCCGCTAGATCGGACACCAGGTGCTGAATATCCTCAACCGCTTTTGGATCGATGCCAGCAAAGGGCTCATCTAACAAAATGAAATTAGGGTTTACGGCTAGCGCGCGTGCAATCTCCGTGCGGCGGCGTTCTCCACCGGAGAGAAGTTTACCCTTACTTTTGCGAATATGGGTGATGGTAAATTCTTCCAATAATTGATCTGTCCGTGCTTGGCGTTCTTTTTTGCTCAGTTTGGTGCCCATCTCCAGTACCGCCATGATATTATCCTCTACTGAGAGATTACGAAATACAGAAGCCTCCTGAGCTAGATAACCAATCCCCAATTGCCCTCGACGATACATAGGTAAGTCAGTGATATCTTGATCATCCAAGAAGATTTGCCCTTGGTTAGGGCGAATCAATCCTACAATCATATAGAAGCTTGTCGTCTTACCCGCACCGTTGGGCCCGAGTAAGCCCACTATTTCGCCTTGGCGTACTTCTAGAGACACGCCTTTGACCACGGCCCTTTGTTTGTACTTTTTGACGAGTTTACGGGCAGAAAGCTTCATAAGATTGGTAGTTGGAGATTGTTGGTCCTTGGTAAAGTTAAGATTCTCAGAGAGTAATGGAGTAATCATTCTATGGAAAATTTAATAAAAAAAGCGGTGCCTAAGGAGACACCGCTTCTATTTGTTGAATTCTTCGGATTATGGTTGTACGACCAACTTTTGGATTAGGCGTCCTTTAGCGGTTTCAAGTAGCACGAAGTACATCCCGGGACTGATGTTGGGTAGTTCCCATTGAAATTGGTGCTTACCCGCCGCAAAATACTGAGTGTCATGAATAAGGTGCACTTTCTGTCCTTGGAGGTTGTAGACACTGGCGCTAATTTCTTGAGGGTTTAGCAGCTCAAAGCTGAGCTGTAATTGGGTTTGATTCGTAGGATTGGGCCAAATGGCAAACGATCCTCCACCAAAAGATTTCTCTAAGCTGGTATTGACGCCATTGGCAGCAAATAGCATACCGATACCATTGTGCCCTGTACGATTTTGTTTACCCAATACATAGAAATCCTGATCGACTAAGTGAAAATCAAAGCTATTGGCGATTTGGTTGATATTGTTCAAGACCGAAACTTGATTCCAGCTGCCTTGTCCATCGCGACGGATGAGGCGGAGTTCGTCGGAGGCGGAAAGATAATTGTATAAGATCCAAGGTCGATCTAGATCATCCAGGATCAAATTTAGAGGAGCACCAACCAAATTGGTAAAATCCCCGATTACGGGATCGAAGGTCCAGCCTCCTTGCCCATCAGAATTGGCAACAATAATACGATTAGCACTAGCGTCCCTAAAAGCGATTACCGCTTCATCATTTTGGCTAATTTCCACATCAGGAAAAGCGGGAATATAAGACTGAGGATTAGTGACATCTGAAAAGGTCCAACTTCCCCCCACGGGGAGAGTAGCCAATTTGACTTTGGAGTTGAAAGCGTCGATATAAGCGACGTACAGTTTCCCGGTATTGTCTGCCTTAAAAGAGGGTTGTTGCCCAACGATGAGACTAGTATTGTCGATCAATTGATTGGTCCAAACGCCCCCAGGACTATCCAAAAAGGCATATCTCAGCTCTCCTTCACTAGCCAAATAATAGCATAGGTGCATCGTACCATTAAGTTCTAACAGTTGTAAATCTTGAT
Organism: Bacteroidota bacterium; assembly: GCA_038534415.1. Lineage (GTDB taxonomy): Bacteria > Bacteroidota > Bacteroidia > J057 > J057 > JBCAWW01. Next base: position 9,159 of record JBCAWW010000138.1, read on the forward strand.
ACTGTCCTCCAGTTTGAATAGTGGTAATTTGCCAACTACCAGCTACCCGCGTTGCTATTTCTAAGCTTTGTCCATCTTCATCGGCAAAGGCCACCACGGGATCGCCATTGGAATATCTCGCCATACT
>JBCAWW010000139.1:0-9281 GCA_038534415.1 Bacteroidota bacterium
CGCGACACCCCCCCCAGCCACGTTGCTCGCATTCTTAGCAGCGGCCAGGCTGAGGCTAGTAGGCGCTGCCGGAACGCTTCCCCCTGTATTGATTTCCCAAGCATCAGCGACCCAAGCAGGATTGTCGATATAAGGATTACGGTTGCCTTGATAGATTTCAGTATCATCATTACGATTGAGCTCTTTGGTGCTTACGGGATCTTGCAAATGCCATTGATAGAGCTCATTTAAGTCGCCGACGCCTGTGATCGCGCCTGCCTGCGTCGGATACATCGTATAAAAGTAGAAGATCGCACGTGCGCAATCTCCTTTATGATCTTCACGCGGCTCAAACTCCTGATTGGCGTATTCGGAGTATTCGTCAATATTACTGCTCGGGATGCTCGCCTGGCTTTGATCGTCGCGCATCCATTTGGTCGTCGCGTTATCGTCTATATCCGCAAAAGGATAATTGGACCTAGTTGAATTCCAGCTACCGTAAGTGGGAAACAGATGATGGATATCCGAACGCATGGGCTCAGCGCTGCCAAAAAAGCTCTGAGGGACGGTGTGTTCAGCATTGACAGGGGCTGGATTGGTCCCTGTCCCTCCATAATTCCACGGCTGGACAAAGCCACTATAGACGCCAACGATGGTATTATTTTCGTTGTCGATATAGTTGTACATATACATACGAGCCGTAGAATAGCCCAGCTGCGTATGCTGTCCATCATAAAAATTGACCTTAATCCAGTCTCTAAAGGCCTGACCAGTAATGCCAGGAGGGGGTGTTTGGGCCAGTGCTTGGCTTCCCAAAGAGAGAACCAATACCAGCACCACCACGCTTAAGCGGTAGAGTTGCTTCATTTGTGAAAGGAATATGCTTCGTTAGTGCGTAAATGTTCTTAATGAACATTTGTTCGGCCACAAGAAAGTTTTCCCCTTCGGAAATAACAAATGAAGTATGTTAAGAAACTTTAACTATAACGCGCTACAGAAGCATCGTAGACTCGTTTCATCCCTTCTCTGAGAGAGATTTTGGGCTTCCAACCAAGGGTATTGAAGACATAGTCCATATTGGCATGCCGGGCATGCACCCCTACCGGCTTATCCAACAACTGTTTGATTGGAGGATTGTAGCCAGCAAAGTCCGTAAAGAGCTCGATGATCTCGAGGAAGCTGGTGATCTTACCAGAACCAATATTCATAGCGGAGCCGTCCTTGATATTTTCAAGGGCAAACATCATCGCATCGACGCAATCATCGATATGCACAAAATCACGGCCTTGCTTACCGGTACCCCAAACCTCAAAAGGCGTTTCTTTGCGGGCGGCTCTTGCTGCAATCGCAGGGATCGGATAGGTCAAATCTTGATCTTCACCAAAACCGGAGAAGGGACGGACACAAGCTACGTGCAAATCGTAATGAGAAGCCGCAATGCGAGCGAGATATTCACCTGTAAGCTTAGACCAACCGTATGTCATGTCTGGCTGACCAATCTTACCATTTTCAAAATCTATATCGGATTCGGCTAAGGCAACAAAACCGCCTTCGCCTTGTAGGTCCACTGGGTAAGCAGCACTAGAAGAAGGAAATAATACTCTGTTGGGCTTATGGCGAACCGCCCAGTAGAAAAACTCAGCGTCAATCGAAAGGTCCAAAGCAACCATCATCGGATCACCATCAATCTTGGCACGACCGCCCACGATGGCAGCATAGTGAAAAACATCTGCAAACTTGCTGAAGTCAATCAAGCCAAACTCATCCTGCAACCAACTTTCTGAACCGAGAAGTCCACGCAAAAACTCTCTAAAATCTCCACGATAAAAGAGCAGACGTTCGCCGTCCCCCCAAAACTCCATCTTGCCCAACATACGCACTGGGCTTCCTCCCATAAATGGTCCATCAGCTACTGGCCACTCACCAGGTGCCATCCCTACTGAAAGGTCGTCCACGATGATGATACGATCAGAAGTTGTATTGAGCAGGTGCTTAGCCATATTCCGGCCTACAAAGCCACAGCCGCCGGATATAAGATGATAATTCATGAAAAATTGTTGAAGTTTTTAAGATTTGAGTGCGAGAATCTCGTAATACTATGCGTTACTAAGTGTTTGACATTCATCAGTCAGTTTTCCCTCCTACAGTTTCTTTTATCTTGTATTGATCCTTGTAGGGAGAATTGCGACCGATGAGCTCGGCAAGTAGGCCAGTTGCAAACAAAATCAGGCCAGAAAGGAAGCAAACAGAGCCAAAAAACAAGGCTGGCATACGAGCTCCTAAGCCTTGACCCAAAAATATCTTTGAGACTAAGAGGTACATCAAATCAGCGCCACCAATCAAGGAAAAAATCACTCCCCAAAAGCCAAAGAAGTGCATCGGCCGTTGCAAATAACGCTGAGTAAGGGTAATGGTGATTAGATCGAGGAAACCGTTGATAAAGCGATTGAGGCCAAATTTGGTAACCCCGTATTTGCGCTCTTGATGCTGAACTACCTTTTCGGTGATTTTAGTGAAGCCGTTCCATTTGGCCATCACAGGGATATAGCGGTGCATTTCGCCAAATACCTGGATGTTTTTTACAACCTCCGAGCGATAGGCTTTGAGGCCGCAATTAAAGTCATGCAGATTGTTGATACCGGAGGTCAGACGAGTGATAAAGTTGAAAAGCTTAGACGGAATCGTCTTAGAGATCGGATCGTGTCGCTTTTTCTTCCAACCAGAAACCAGATCAAAACCATCCTCCTTGATCATCCGATATAGCTCGGGGATCTCATCGGGGCTATCTTGTAGATCGGCATCCATGGTGATGACCACATCCCCTTTTGAGGCTTGGAAACCTACTTGTAGCGCAGCAGATTTGCCGTTATTGTGCAAAAACTGAATGCCATGAATCGTTCCGTACTGATCAGAAAGTTCTTTGATAACTTCCCAAGATCGGTCCGTACTTCCATCATCTATCATGATGATTTCGTGGGATAGCTGCTGAGCTTTTACCACTTTTTCGATCCAAGCGACCAGTTCTGGTAGCGATTCGTCTTCGTTATAGAGGGGAATTACGAGGGAAAGATCCATGAATTTATAGCAAAATGAGGTGGCAAAATTACGGATTTTTATTCAAAATCGCGGTACAACAAATAGCCTTTCCGCATTTGCTTAAAAGATTCGAGATCACTTTGCCAACTTTGCCAGATACTTTCCGGATCTTCGCCCGCTACAATCTGCTGTCGAAAGTTGTTGTTACCTGGCCAGCGGTAAAATCCTTTCTTGAAAAAAGGCTTCGTTTGGCCCGTGGTTTCGTACTGATTATAAAACTCAGTCAACAAACTGATTCCACTGATCATCAAGCTCTTGCCATCCGTTCTCCCTTCAAACCTAAATCCATTACATGCTTTGTCTTGATGCTTAGGATATTTTGATTTACCAGGCAGGGAACGCGGGGTAAAATTGTAGGAAATCAGATTGAGTCCATCTCCCTGAGTCAACCTAGCGTTCGCCGCAGGCATACTAAACCAAGGCGCTCCCAGCATCGTAAAGGCATCATCAGTGCCTCGCCCTACACTTACATCCGTAGGCTCAAACCAGCAAATGGCAGAGTAGAGATAGGCCGAATATTCAGTAGCGAGATTGGGCGAAGGCGCTATCCAGGGACGATCAATATCTTCCCAGCGGCTATTGTGATCGTAGCCTTCACAGCTTATGATCTCAAGATTTACTTTCGCCTCATTGGCAAGCCAAGCCTCGCCATTGACCATCATTGCATATTCACCGATAGTCATACCGTGGACGATAGGTACCTCATGCATCCCAATAAAGGAAGTACAGCACTCTCCCATCATCGGGCCATCTACATACCATCCGTTGGGATTGGCGCGATCTAGTACCATGACAGATTTTCCAGCTTCGGCGCAAGCTTCCATCACCAAACTCATCGTAGAGATATAAGTATAAAATCGAGTCCCCACATCCTGAATATCAAAAACCACGATATCAACGTCCGCCAATTGAGCAGGAGTAGGTTTACGATTTTTGCCGTGAAGAGACAAAATCGGGAGGCCCGTTTTTGCATCACGACTGTCTGTTATATGTTCACCGGCGTCAGCAGTGCCTCTAAACCCATGTTCGGGGGCAAAGACCTTGACCAATTTGATACCAGAACCCATTAGGGTATCTACCAGATGGGTTTTGCCAAATACCAATGAAGTATGATTGGCCACAACCGCCACAGATTGCCCATCCAGCTTAGCTAACTGCTCAGTGACTAAGCGTTCAGCACCGCTGTGATAAGGCCCTAAATCAGGAGCCACGGCTCTGTCTTGCACCTCTGAAGTAGCTTGATCTTGCTCTAAGGATTGGGGAGCCACTTCCTCACCGACTACAATGACTTCAGATGATTGTTGGTCGTTAGAAGTGTCACAAGCAAGTAGCATAAATCCTCCTATAAGCAGGAGAAGGAATTTTGTATATTTGACGCGCATGAAATGAAAAATGTAAAACCGCAAAATATAAAATGAAATAGGTCCTTATGCGTAAAGGTAACGAGAACTAAAGCTACATTTACATAATAGCCTCTACATTTTACATTTTCATACAAGAACGGCAGATTGAATTTCGAATATTTTTTAGCGCGTAGGCTTACTTTCCGGCATCAAAAGGCAGCTTCTAAGTTGGTGATCCGCTTGGCGATCGTCAGTATTGCGTTGGCAATTGCGACCATTGAGATCGCCTTGTCGGTAGTAGAGGGTTTTGAGACCGAGATCCAAAACAAAGTCATTGGCTTTGGCTCTCATATCCAGGTAGGCAATTATTATCGCTCCGCTGATACAGAGGTCAATCCGATTAAGCGCGACGATCCTTCTATTCAAAATATCAAGGCACTTGATTATGTCGTTTCTATTGCCCCCTACGTGGAACGCCCCGCTCTCTTCAAATCAGATATCGGTTGGGACGGCGTCATCCTCAAGGGCGTTGACCAAGAATATAATTGGGACTTTTTTGAGGCAACCCTCAAGGAAGGCAAGATTCCCGATTATGGTCAGGAAAAGTCTTCTACTGAAATCCTTATTAGCCGCAAGCAAGCCAATAATCTAGATTTAGCAGTTGGCGATAAAGCACGCCTCGTCTTTTTCACCTCTACCATCAGGCGCAGGCCTGTAACGATTGCGGGTATCTACGAGACTGGTTTAGAGGAATTTGACAATACGATCGTGCTTTGCGATATCCGTATGGTACAAAAGATATGGGGCTGGGAAGAAGACCAAGTGTCTGGCTTTGAAGTCAATATCACCGATCTTGAGATGCTAGATAGTGCGACCTATCACATCAATGAAATTACGCCTTATATGTTTGGGGCAGAACCGATCACTCAGCTTTTTCCGGAAATCTTTGACTGGCTAAGGCTCCAACACCAAAATGTAAATGTAATTTTGCTCTTGATGATATTGGTGGGCATTATCAATCTCACTACTGTATTGTTGATCCTCATCATCGAGCGGACGCGAACCATTGGTATCCTTAGAGCGATGGGGATGCCTGCCTTCCGCATCAGGCGCATGTTTGTCTGGAATGCTTTCCTCTTGATCCTCATTGGCACCCTTGTAGGCAATATACTCGGTTTGGGACTGCTAGGTCTCCAAGATATGTTTGGTTTTATCAAGGTCAACCAAGCAGATTATTTTATTGAGACTGTGCCAGTAGCCTGGGTATGGATGCGGTTTTTGTTTGCCAATCTTTTGGTAGTCGCCTGTTGTACCTGCCTTATGTTTTTGCCTGTGATCATTGTCAATCGTATCACGCCTGTCAAAGCGATTCGTTTCGATTAAGTTTTGTATTTTATGTGAGCGCTGCGCGGAACGCTTATTCGATTACACTTAACTGATAATTTCATGCAAGAGAGAAAGAAAAATAGTCCCATGATGATTCTAGCGGCCGTATTTAGTGCCGCGGGCTGCCTACTTTTTGCCTCTCCCCTCTTTATCGAAAGCGACTTGGAATTGAGGACCATGGGGCTCGCCCTAAACGGTATAGGGATTTTCCTCTTCCTTTTTGCTAGTAGAGCCCGCAAAATCTGACTGAAGCCTTTTAGCTAAGGAGTACAAACAATAGTGCTCCTATTATTTTCTATACCCTCCGATTTTGAGGGTTGCTTTGTCTTTGATCTTTTCGCTGCGCGGAACGCTTCCCTCTTTATATCCCAGCATCGACTCAAGCCAAGCGTTCTGCGAAGCAGGCACAATGATGAGATTGCTCCTCGTCCTGATGCTCGGGACTCTTTCGAAATATGTTTTGCTATCTGGGTGCATATGCCGCAAACCAGAGAAGCGTTCTGCGAAGCAGGAAACAAAAAAAAGGCGTTCCGCGAAGCGAAACACCTTTATATCTAAAATTGCTGTCTAATACTATTTAACGACGAAGCGTGCCGTCTTGACAAAATCTTCACCGACTGCTACGTCGATAATGTAGATGCCGGGTTCGAGCTCGTCAACCGGAACAGTAAATTCGGGCTTCCAAGCGTCTACTTTGATATAGCCGCTACTCATCACAATACGACCAGTCATATCAAATACTGTGTACATTGTCTCTGAGAGAGGACCCTCTGTCAACAAACGTACCTGCATTTCATTGCTAGCGGGATTGGGAAATAGGCTGATGCGCGCCAATTCTAAAGGTAGCTCTACCTCAATCCGGTTGGAATAAGAAAAAGAGCCATCAAAATCTACTTGCTTGAGACGATAAAAGTTGGTGCCATAGCTAACAAGGTAGTCATTGTACTCATAGGAGTTCATTTCAGAACTTGTCCCAGAGCCAACTACATTGCCCAATGCTTCCCAATTTTGTCCATCTACTGAGCGCTGGACTTCGAAGTAATCATTATTAACCTCAGCAGCAGTCAACCAATTGAGTTCTACATGATCTTGCTTGTAATCTCCAAGGAAGTCGAGCAATTCGACGGGTAGGGAAATAACGGCAGAGCAAGCACCTAAGCTGCCCGGACCATCAAAAGAAACGCGGTGATTGTTGACCGGAGCGGCAGTACCATAGAGGCTGCTGCTCGTAAAGCCATAATAGATCGGGCCTCCTGTAGCGGAAAAAATAGTAGCCGGATCGAAAGTATAGCTCACGACATAGATGTCATCAAAGGTAGCCGTCATGGTTTCCGTGAGGTGGTTCCAAGTAACAACTAATCGATGATAGCCATCATCTTCGACATTGGGAAGATTAGTGGGTCCTGCAGCGGGTGCTAGGTCATTAGCGCCATTTACATATACGGACATATGGTCTGCCCCAGCCGCAGCTGCGGGATCAACAAAGCCTTCGAATCGGGTATCAATCTCTACTGCGACAGAAGGAGAAACGGGATTGTTTCCACCATAGCCAATAGCCCAGTTAGAGGCGCCAAAAGCATTGGGACCTTCTTGTTGAAACATGAAGGCGATTCCATTACCCCCCCCATCAAACTCTCCAAGAAAGAGTTCAAAGTCAAAATTTAGAGACGTAGTTTGAAAAGTGTTGAGAGTGTAACCAGCATCTGCCCACACAGCATTTCGACTTGTTACTGGGAAATCCCAGCACGTCCCTCCTGGATTAGGAATAGGGGTCGAGAAGCTCGTGTAAGTAGTGTAAGTTTGAGCAAAGGTGAAAGGGAAAAAGCAGGTCAGAGCGATCCAGAAAGCGAGGGATCTTTTCATGGGGAGTAAAAGTTAGAGTTAATATGCAGACTGATTAGAGTTTGGGTAAAGGAAAAGTAGCAGGAGAATTTACATTCTCCCAATTAAAAAAAATGCTTTTATTCTGAAAATACAAGCCTTGAACGAAATCAATTTGGAAAACTTGAATTATTCGGAGGTATTTATTCCAAATATTGTTCCATTATGGAGTTTCTTCAAAAAAGCCTGTTTTTACATTTTTACGCACATTTGCCCAATGAAAGTAGCGTCCATTCATTGCTACATAAACGCCCGGTGGTAGGGTCTGAGCGAAAGCAAGTGCAGCACCCAAATTGAAAAAACCATCTGAGCTACCAAAACGATAGGGCACCATCGCTCCAGTAATGATGATGGTTTTATTGGTAACCTTGGCTGCAATCAGGGCCGCAGTCTGAACCATCGTATCAGTACCATGGGTAACCACGATGCGATCTTCCTCACAATGCTCACAGTTATAAACGATCAGATTACGGTCCTCCTCGGACATATCTAGACTGTCCATCATCATCAAGGTGCGGAGGTTGACATCTAGGGTACAGCGCCCTAATCTTAACATTTCGGGGAGCTGGGTCTCCTCAAAATAAAGTTGCCCTGTGATATAATCGTAGTTTTTGTCAAAGGTTCCCCCTGTGACAAATATTCTGATGGCGTCTTTATTACGTTGCGTTCTAGTTTCGGGCTTTAGGGAGGGCATGAGTTCTATTCCTTCGATCTGAGCCCTAAAGTAACACAATCTAAGGTCAATAAAGCAATCAAGAAACAGATGGGATGCTGATTTTTTAGGGCTTTTTTTGGTCTGTGTAACAAAAAGGGGGGATTTAAAGCGGAATTTTATTCCCAATAATCGAAATTTACAAGACTTATTCAAACTTTAATCCGATTGTATCTATATGCGCATACTTGCATTGCTCACCCTTTCTTTTGTATTGTCAAGTTTTAATATGAGTCAGGCTCGCTTCCACGAAGCCAGCGAAATGCCTCAAAATTTCAAAATTTGGGGAGATAGTGGCAAGGTCTTGATCAGCGATCAAAACAATGTGGTCTGTGAAATGATCGAACTAGAATATATCACTCAGCCACGAGAGCTCTCAATGGTAGAAGTGAGTATCAAGGATGCGGACGGCCACTTAATGGCCAAAAGGATCATCTCTTCTGATGGGGGCAATTTGCACTCACGGATCGCCCTCAATCGCTGGCCAGCAGGCAGCTACTCTGTACAAGTATGGATTGATGGCCAAGAACAAGCTTATCCGCTTGAAATCATCAAAACCGTAGCGGCAAAATAATCTCTAGCTTAGCCAAGGCTGGCACCACTTGCTTGAGTACGCCAAATGTGATGTTTTAGCTTGGGAAGCGTTCTGCGAAGCAGTAAAAATCAAAGACTATAATATAATGATAAGGTCAGGTATCGATGAAAAGCGCCTGGCCTTCTGCCTTGTTGAAAACTATTGGCGAGGCTAGAATTGGTGCTCACAAAAGAGGCAATAGAGTATCCGAGTCTAAAATCTCCGGACCAACGCTCAGAAAAGGGAAAACTTATCCCGACCAAAAATCGGGCATCTACTCTTGACAAATCTGCCGTCCGATCTCCACTTA
>JBCAWW010000140.1:0-9273 GCA_038534415.1 Bacteroidota bacterium
TTTCAAGTTTGGGCCACCCACAGCTTTCTCAATATTTTGCTATATTTATTTTATGCTGTCGCCTTATGGCAAAAGGAGTAAGCTAATACTTTCCACCTCAAGCCTTTAGTTTGGTTTTTGTACTCGCTACTTCGGTTTCTCAAATCTTTATCATTAGCGCCTTATTGATGCTGATGCTTGCAGGCGTTATTGTGTTTTTTGTGCTGGTCTATCAAAAAAAAATGATCCGCCAAGAAGTCGCCCTCGAACGCATGAAAACCGAGCATCAACGCAAACTCCTCAACGCGACTATTGAGACCCAAGAAAAGGAACGACAACGCATCGCCAAAGACCTCCACGACGAAGTCGGCGCCATGCTCTCCGTCATCAAAATGGGGATCGCTCAGTTTGAACGAAAAGCCAAAGAACTCCCCCAAGCCAAAGAAATTGCCGCCGAAACCAAAGAAAACGTAACCGAGACCATCAATAATGTCCGGCGCATCTCCAAAGACCTCATGCCCGTCGCCCTGATGAAGCTGGGATTGGCCCCGGCTCTCAAAGGCATGTTTGAAAAACTCCAAAACATCGAAGGGGTAGAGATTGAGTTCAAACAAAGCGGGGAGGCGATTCGCTTGCCCTCCAATGTCGCTTTAGGACTTTATCGGGTGATTCAAGAGTCCCTCAACAACTGCCTCAAACATGCCGAGGCCACTAAGATCGAATGCCTCTTGCATTATGAATCAAGCCAGCTTCAACTTAGTTTTCTCGACAATGGCAAAGGCTTTGATATCGAGGCCCTCAAACAAAGTGAAGACAGTACGCGAGGCCTTGGCCTCAAAAGCATTGAGAGTCGGGTCAATATGGTAGGCGGTCAACTCAAACATACTTCAGCCCCTGGCAATGGCACGCAAATTGAAATCTTATTACCGCTGCAGGGGCAAGTAGTGCCACAATGATAGGGACTTTTTTGCGACGTATACTGCTCTTCTCTACGCTGGTAGGCACTCCCCTATTGGTTCTCAGCCTATTATTGCCGCGTTTGGGCGTTGCTCCTGTATTGAGTGAGAGTATCTCTTATGATCTTAAATTAGCTTTTGCTGCTGCGCAGAACGCTCCTCAATACGATATTATATCCATTGGCTCTTCCATTACCCTCAACAACCTACATTCCGAAACCCTATTAGAAGCGTTCCCCGCAGGGGTAGGCTATCTCAACTTGGCCTCCTTCAACGCCAACATCCTAAACGATCTCGGGATATTAAAGGCCATAGTCCCGCGCTACCGCCCCAAGATGATTTTCATGATGAGCAATCATGTCGATTTTGAGCATCAAAAATGGCAAGAATTATCTCCCATCCAAAGCGATTTCTACCTCGATCATCCCCACTCAGTTTACTTTTATTGGCGGCACTTCAATGTGTATGACTTAGTCAAACGCCGGCGGCGAACGCGAAGATTTATGAGCGAAGCGCGGGCCAATATGCAACAACAACTGCGTATGGACGCTTATGGAGGCGTTCCCTTAAGGGTAAGTCCCCAAAACCTCGACCCCAATCGCAAGAATAGCCCCCCCATCAGCCCCATTGATAGTAGTCAGTATCAGGCCCTCACTCAATTAGCGGCTTATCTCCAGACCCAAGCAGTCAAATTAATTTTTATCCAAAGCCCCCTCAGACTCAGCTCCTGCCAAAGTGATTCTTGCCGTAATTTCCAAGAGGCCCATATCGCACGCACTCAACAAATAGTCGAAGACGCAGGCCACCGCTTTATCGATCTCTATCACGAACTCAACTTACCAGATTCAGTATTTTGTGATGAACTCCACCTCAATTTTGCCGGTCCCAAGCTAGCGACTCAGGCTTTGATACAGCATTTGCAGCCTTCTAAGCCATAAATGTCCGTTACCCGCTCAAAGCTGCCACTTACCCTGAGTCTATATTTATTCTTAGCTTCCGGTATCATTTTTATTCCGAACAAAGAACGGAATGATATGAAAAAGCGAATCAGAATTGAGTTTGACAAACGCCCCCTTGATTTCACAACCCGTAAAGCCTTCATTGAGGTGTACAAAGCTTCCAAGGGGGGAGAAAAAGCTTACTTTCAAGAGCGCCTATTTGATTATCCCTACTATCTGCGGTTTTGGGTGGGTAAGTTATTGATAGGATTTAGGGGCATTGAGAGTCGTAAGCTCGGAGTCAGCAAGCAGCAACAGACGATGATAGAACTGGGCGAGAGTTTCATGCTGCCCGGCTATGACGATAAGGATCTGCTTACTCGTATTACACTAAAGGTTCTATGGTCATTCTGGAAGGAACAGTTTTTTGGTTTTGAAAGCAGCTCTACGTCTAAAAACCCTAAGCTTAAGTCAACCCGCAATTTTTTGCTGCTCTCCAAAGAGATGAGAACTTCCAAAAATCATTTTTATACCGAAAGTCTCCCCGGCTTAGCCAGCAGCAGTCTTGAAAAGATCACCTGCCTAGATACTTGGACTGCCCTCAAACTATTTTTCTACAATTGTAAAGAAAACTGCAAAGGTCTATTTCGCCCCTCCCCGCTAAAGACTTCCTCTTTCCCCCTTTTCAACCATAGTTTTGCAGACTTTTAGCCCAAAGACCGCTTGGCCTGCAAATGCTTTAGCATAAATCAATCTCTTTTCTAGCGCCAGATTTTGCGGGATGTATGCAAAATCACCAAGGGCTAGCTTGCGTAAATTAGCGGGAGGCAAAAGATTATTATATTGAAAGCAAACGCGGCATGCTTTTGTCGTAAAAATTTGCTCATTCCTTAATCAAATGCGTGCAATTATCGTCGAAGATGAGCCTTCAGGCATGGAGAATCTCCTCTACAAATTAGATAAGTATTGTCCAGAAATAGAGGTCGTAGGCACTTGTGCCAGTGGGGCCGAAGCCATCCGAGAGATCAAAATCCAATTACCCGACGTCTTGTTTTTGGATATCCAGCTGGGCGACATGACAGGTTTTGATGTCTTGAAAGCGATCAGACATCCTAGTTTTGAACTCATATTTACGACCAGCTATGATGAGTACGCCATTGAAGCCATCAAAAATAGCGCCTTGGATTACCTCCTCAAACCCATCGAGGTAGATGAATTGATGGATGCGGTCGGCAAAGCCAAGCAAAAAATAGGCAGCGCCACGACAACAAGCGCTCCAGCAGCCAACAATAGTTCCCCCGCCAAGATGGGATTTCCCGTCAATACAGGCCAACAATTTATCGAGCTATCCAAAGTCCTATTTGCCAAAGCTGATGACAATGTGGCACTCCTATACCTCAATGACGACAGCGTAGTCCGCATTACCAAATCCCTATCATGGGTAGAGTCCGAACTGAGCAGCAAAGGCTTTTGCCGCATCCATCATTCTTATCTGATCAACTTCAATCAGATGCAGGAATACATCCGTAACGATGGGGGCTATGTGGTGATGAGCAATCAAAAAGCCATTAGCATTTCACGCCGCCGGAAGGAAGATTTTTTGCTGGCCTTGGAGAGCTGGAACAATCGTTAGTTTTGGGATCTATGCCTCGCAGAACGCTTTTCTCACTTATTTTGCCAAAAGGGGAAAAGAAATTGCCTTCACTCTGCAATATACTTTTCCCAAATTATGATCTACATAGCTCGGCAATGCAAATGAAGTATCTTCTTTCTCTATTACTTATCCTTTTTTGCTTGGAGGGCCAAAGTCAGCAAATCAAATTTGGCTTCAAGGGCAATCTCGGCCTCACTTTTAGCGGCAATCAGTTTAGCTCGCTGGATCAATCTAGCTATATGAGCATTCCGCAGCTAAGTTTTGGCGTTGAGTTTCCGGTTTATTTTCGGCTTAATAAAGTCCTTTGGCTACGCTCCGGAATTGGGCTCCAAAACAAAAACTTTCGCGTGGGTTTGAGTTCAGTCGCTCAATCAGCACTTCCAGTCAAGGGCCTTATTCGCGTTGGGATAGATGCCTACGCGATTCAATTGCCCTTGATATTTTGCGTTCAACCTAAAGGAAATGAAAACCTGATGCTAGAATTGGGGATGCTGTTTGCTCGCTATGACCCCACTTCTCAAGTAGCCTCCAGTGGCGTAACTCCCTTCGTTGACGATCAAGAAATCCAAGGCGTAGAACTAAATGCGCCACCTACTGACTTCGAGATTAGCTACCTACCAGAGTTATACGCTGCCTTTAGCTACTTCTTGCCCACTCAAAACCGACTGCGTCAACAGCTTCAACTGTCCTTTGAATATGCCTTAAGACCCGGCAGCTCGATTAATTTTACGGGAGAGGTTTTCACTGATAATGCGGACTTCCCTTTTTCAGCCAACTTTCAGTCCCAATTCTCGACGCTCAAATTTTCCTATACCATCTTTCCCTTTTGGTAATCGTTCTGCGAAGCAGTCTCCCTCACCCCTTCGATATCTTTGACAAAAAGGCTCCAAATGTTAAAGATTATCAGCTTTGACTGCTTGGATGTAGGTATTGTCCGACTTTGAGTGAGACGAAAATTAGAAGGGAGTACGAAGTGATGACCGATTGAGGAGATTTTTTTCAAAAAAAAAACGACACGATGATTCGTGCCGTTGAGTTATTCTATTTTTATTACCGCTGCGCGGAACGTTTAGCTCTATTCGTATTCGTAAAAACCTTTGCCCGTTTTGCGACCGAGGTGTCCTGCTGCTACCATATTGCGGAGCAAGGGACAAGGAGCATATTTAGGATTGCCAAAGCCATCATACAATACATTGAGGATGGCAAGACAAACATCCAAACCGATAAAATCGGCCAACTGCAAAGGTCCCATGGGATGGGCCATACCGAGTTTCATCACGGTATCGATTTCTTCGACACCGGCCACCCCTTCGAAGTGCGCATAAATGGCCTCATTGATCATCGGCATCAAGATACGATTCGCCACAAATCCTGGATAATCATTGACCGCAACAGGTATTTTGCCCAAATCCTCTGACAATGCTACTGTATCAGCTAAGATTTCATCAGTAGTATCATAACCACTGATGATCTCTACCAGTTTCATCACCGGCACTGGATTCATAAAGTGCATCCCGATCACTTGCTTAGGGCGATTGGTTACGGCCGCGATCTCGGTGATACTGATGGAAGAGGTATTCGTGGCGAGAATCGCATGAGCGGGAGCCGCTTTATCCAGATCTTTGAAGATGCTTTCTTTGAGGTTTTGACGCTCAGTAGCCGCCTCCACTACGATGTCGCGATCAGCCACACCCTCCATCATTTGGGTAGAAGTAGTGATACGTCCCAAGGCAGCTGCTTTATCGGCCTCAGTGATCTTTTCTTTTTTGATCTGACGGTCCATGTTTTTGCCGATCACGGCTAGGGCACGTGCTAATGCCGCTTCTGAAATATCGATGAGCTTGACATCATAACCGCTTTGTGCAAAAACGTGGGCAATCCCATTTCCCATGGTTCCAGCACCGATCACGGCTACTTTTTCGTACTTTTTAATCATTTGATAGTAATTCTTTTTTGCGCCCGCAATATACGGCTATATCTGCTGATATTGAGTCGCCGCTTGGGGAGCTGAGATCATTTTTTCAGATCCGACAAGTCTATTATCCGGCGATTGTTCTAAGTATTAGGGCTTTGCAGCTTAGTATTATGTTGCTAATTCTTTTCTGCTAACTTTATTCTACTTTTTGAACTACTACTATTCTAGATGAAAAATTCTATTCTCTTTTGGTCCATAACCGTGGCCCTCGCAGGTTTCTTGTTTGGTTTTGATACTGTCGTCATTTCTGGCGCCGAAAAATCATTGCAAGCGCTTTGGGGGGGATTCTCACTATTTGGCAGTACCGCTTTGTTTCACGGCATCGTGGTGGTAGGCTCTGCCCTTTGGGGCACGGTCATTGGCGCCATCTTTGGAGGTATCCCAACGGACAAATATGGCCGCAAAACTACCCTAATCTGGATTGGGGTCTTTTACTTTGTTTCCGCCGCTGGCTCCGCGATGGTCTCCGATCCGTGGTTATTCGCATTCTTTCGCTTCTTAGGAGGATTGGGAGTAGGTGCCTCTACTGTTGCCGCTCCTGCTTACGTATCTGAGATTGCCCCTGCTAGCCGTAGAGGTAGATTAGTTGCCCTCTATCAATTCAATATTGTCTTTGGGATATTGATTGCATTCTTGTCCAACTACCTGCTAAGTGGGATTGAAGAAAGCGCTTGGCGTTGGATGATCGGTATTGAGGCCTTACCCGCCTTGATTTACACCCTCATGGTCTTTACTGTTCCCAAGAGTCCCCGTTGGTTACTGGCCAAACAAAATAATCGAACGGAAGCTGCCAAAATCCTCAAACTGATCGATCCCCAAATGGATACAGAAGCGGAGATAGATCGCATTCTCGCTGACCAAACGACTGATACAGGCTCAGAGACAATTTTTGACAATAAATATCGCTTTCCTCTCATACTGGCATTCTTGATTGCCTTTTTCAATCAGTTTTCGGGTATCAATGCCCTCCTTTATTTCGCACCTCGCATTTTTGAAGCGGCAGGCTTGGAGTCTGAAGCCGCTCTTTTGGGCAGTATTGGGATTGGGATTGTAAACATGATATTTACTCTAATCGGCCTAAGTCTCATTGATCGTTTTGGCCGGAAGCAATTGATGTATATAGGCTCAGTAGGCTATATTATTTCGTTGGCTTTGGTATCTATGGCGTTTGCCATGAGTTGGACTGGTATGGCAATACCGCTTTTGTTTTTCCTCTTTATTGCCTCACATGCCATTGGTCAAGGTACCGTAATATGGGTCTTTATTTCGGAGATTTTCCCCAATCATTTACGGGCCAAGGGCCAAGCATTTGGAAGTTCGGTACATTGGGTCTTAGCAGCGGCAATTCCTTCTGCCATGCCGGTACTATTTACTTCTATCGGACCTTCACCCGTCTTTGGGATTTTCGCCACCATGATGGTATTGCAACTCCTCTTTGTTTGGCGTATGATGCCAGAGACAAAAGGCGTTCCGCTAGAGGAACTAGAAAAACAACTCAGTCGCTAATCATTGCACACTCTTATTTGTCCTAGCCATGTTTAGATTTTTCTTTTTTTTAGTCGCCTCGACGCTCCTTTTAGCGTGTCAACCCAATACGGCTGATCAGCAAGAAGTCGATCAGCCGATGATAAAAACGAGCTCGCTTGCCTACGACGAGCCTCACCGCCCACAATACCACTTCACTCCGCCTACCCAATGGATGAATGATCCCAATGGCATGGTCTATTATGAAGGCGAATACCATCTCTTTTATCAGCACTATCCCGATAATAACGTTTGGGGTCCGATGCATTGGGGCCATGCCGTCAGTGAGGACCTCGTCAATTGGCAACATCTGCCGATCGCCCTTTATCCCGATAGCTTGGGCTACATTTTTTCGGGTAGCGCAGTGATTGACTGGAACAATAGCAGTGGCTTAGCTCCAGAGGGTGAAATACCCATGATAGCGATCTTTACTTATCACGACATGGCTGGTGAAAAGAGTGGCGCCAATGACTTTCAGACCCAAGGCATCGCTTATAGCCTCGACAATGGCCGCACTTGGACCAAATACGAAGGCAATCCCGTCATCCCCAATCCAGGCCTCAGAGACTTCCGCGATCCCAAAGTCTTTTGGCATGATGCCTCCGAAAGTTGGGTAATGATATTTGCCAGAGGCGATCAGGTACAGCTTTATCGCTCCCCCAATCTAATAGACTGGACCCTAGCTAGCGAATTTGGCGTAGATCAGGCTAGTCACGACGGAGTCTGGGAGTGTCCTGATCTTTTTCCCCTCAAAGTTCCCGGCAGCGATATCGAAAAGTGGGTCATGATCGTCAGCCTAGGCCGTGGCGGTCCCAATGGCGGTTCTGGCACGATGTATTTTATTGGCGATTTTGATGGTACGACCTTCACCAATAGCAATCCGGCTGAGACAGTACTATGGCTAGATTATGGTACGGACAATTATGCCGGCGTAAGCTGGTCAGACGTACCAGAGTCTGATGGTCGTCGCCTCTTTATGGGTTGGATGAGCAATTGGCATTATGCGACAGTAGTCCCCACCGAAAAGTGGCGCTCGGCCATGACGATTGCCAGAGAATTACAATTAAAACAAACAGAACTAGGCCTAAGGCTTGCCTCTATTCCTCTCGCAGAACAGGCAAAACTAAGATCCGACACCCATCAAATTGCGGCAGGAGAGCTCGACGGCGAGCGTATGTTGGCTAGTGATAGCCGCCTTGCGGAACTCTTACTTGAGTTTGAATACAATCCGGCAGCTCCTCCAAGCAAATTGGGAGTTCGCTTTAGTAATAGCCTAGGCGAAGAATATCTACTCGGTCTTGACCTAACAAGCTATGAGTTTTTTACCGATCGTCGCAATGCAGGCAAGACTGACTTCTCCGAGCATTTTGCCAAGCTGCACAAAGCTCCAAGGATGCGTAGCAGCAACACCCTTGACCTGCATATTTACCTAGACCACTCCTCAATAGAGTTTTTTGCAGATGGTCATGAGATCGTTTTTACTGATATCTTTTTCCCTAATGAGCCCTTCAGTGAGATCCAAGCGTTCTCCGAAGGAGGCAAAACCACACTCACTGCTGGGATCATCCATCCCCTCAAAAAGATGCAAATCACTCAAATAGCTCATTAGCAAAAGGCTTTTTTTTATTTTTACTGCTGCGCAGAACGCTTCCCCTTAGCCGAATCGATGAACAATTTCGAAAAGAGACTTACTGGCGGACACCCCAATTCATTGGGAGATACTTTAGTAATCGTAGCGGAAGTGCTGGCCAATCCCCAGCTGTTTGCAGAACTTTTTGCCTGTTACTTTAGTGCAGATGAAACGGTCAGGCTACGTACCTCAAATGCCATGAAGCGGATCGGCAAAGAGAAAAAAGCTTTGCTTATCCCTTATATTGATCGTTTTATTGACGAAGTCTCCCAAATTGATCAGCCATCCACACAATGGACTCTTTCGCAGCTATTTCAACTCCTAGAGCAAGAAATGCAAGCCGCGCAACGCGCAAAGGCAGAGGCGATCATGCGCCACAACCTAGCCCATCATCATGACTGGATTGTCCTCAACACCACCATGGATACCCTGGGCAAATGGGCTAAGAAGGATGAAAATTTGAAAGATTGGCTTTTGCCCCATTTGGAGCGTCTCATGCAAGACTCTCGGAAATCTGTGGCAGGAAGAGCAAAGAAAATACACGCTAAGTTAAATGGATAAGTTTCCAATGGTAAAGCGCTTCGCTTCGCTTTTTCGAACTCTTTACCATTGGAAAC
>JBCAWW010000141.1:0-9266 GCA_038534415.1 Bacteroidota bacterium
TCCAAACGTCTTCATACTAAATACTCCTGTCTTAATACTCAGTTAAGCATTCACTATCCACCTCAATCTATTTTTGCTATGACTAGATCCATTCTGTTCTTTCTTGCTGTTTTTGTATCTACGCTATTCGCGAACGCTCAGGTAGCGGGCAATGCCCAACGCGAAACGCGATTACTGGATCTAGCTAGTTTTTCGGAACTGAGGGTTCAGATTGAGGCCAATATGATCATTGATTGCCAAGAGGAAGCACGCTTAGAGATCACCACCGATGCCAACCTCTTTGAATATATCGAGATTGAGACCAAAGGCAATATTTTGATCCTCAAGCAGAAGGAAAACATACAGCCGACTCGCGGTATTCAGATCAGCTTAGGCGCCAAGGATATGGCCGTACTACAGACTGCCGCAGCCGCTACTATCCAAGTCGTAGGCATAGATAGAGAGGACTTTAGACTTGTCAATCCTGGCGCAACAGTTTTGTTAGAGGGTAAAACCGAAGAACTTCGGCTGGCCATTGAAATCGGACAAGTAGAAGCCTCGAGACTGACTACAGAGCGAGCAGTGGTGGACATTTGGTCGAGCGGTATCGCTACAATCAATGCGAGTGAGGCAGTTTCGGGTAAGATCAGCAATGGCGGACGCCTGATTTATCATGGTAGCCCCGCAGTCGTCAATACCAATACTAGCGATGGTGGTATTACATTAGCGATCCAGCACGAAAGGGAAGAAAATGCTAATGGGGCTCGTTTTGCGGCTGATGCTCCCGTCCAAGTTACGATCATCAATAAAACGGGGGACTTTCTTCAGACAGTGGTTCGCGGTCCTGGCCCTAAGCCTTTTGGGTATGGATTGCCTTTTCAGCCTGGTATCACTCGTGAGGAGAGCTGGCCCGTGGGCACAAAAGTCTTTTTGGTCAATAAGCTTGGGATGCGCTCCCTATTGTTTGAAGTACAGGCTTCGGATCAGGGCGGCGAGATTATTTTGGCCGGTGGGTGATCATTTTTCGGTACAGCATCCATGCCCTACCTACTCAGCGATATCTAAGCCATAAAGTCTCGGCCGACTGGGCGCAGCATCACTGACAAAAGGGGCGATTTGCAGATTGAGGAGATACTGCCCATCGGCGACATCATTGGGTACGTAGATAAATTCAGTGATCGTCCGCTGATTGATTTCGGAGGCTGCAACAGACTTTTGGCCTGCAGCTAGACCCCAAAATATGTGGTGAGCGTTGAGTTTGCCTTCGTCAAACAATCGATCCACACTAGGCAGATCGACGAGCAGATGTTTCACACCATACGAACGGATTTCGGCCATCGCTTCCAGCGTAAAAAAAGCAGAAGGAAGCTCCATATAATCTCGTCCCATTTTGCTGGACTCATTGGGCAGGGTCCGAATCACCAAAGCCTGCAAAAAACCTTTAGGTGCGTGGGACAGCGCGGCTTTAATCATGGCCCGATCTATCACCCAATCATCCTCATTGAGCGAAGGATCGTAACTATCAAGGGTAGCGTTCGCCGATTGAGGCGTAACACTAATCAAAGTCGTCGGTATCCAACTATCCTGCAATAATTCATGCACGGCCAATCGCTCCGCGACAATATGCCCCATGCCCTCGGTATGCGTACCATTGCAATGAGGCGTGAGGGTATAAGTCTCAAAGTTGCAACTTCCGCCTTGGCGAACGTCTCCCACAAATCCGCCTCCCTCATACACTTGGCTAGTCGCAGCGGGAACGCTATAAGAATTGGGCTGAGGGCCGTCAAAACGTAAAGGAATCGAAATATCAATCGGTTTGGAATCAACAGCATATTGCTGATCCTCGATTTGCAAAAGCAGCTTCATTTGAACGATTGTAGCGTGATTGGATCAAAGCCCAAAATCAACAATTCTAGGTAAAGGCACAATCTGCGTCACCGTCTTGAATGACGATTTCGCCCTGAGCCGTGATGTCCTCTGCGTACTCTTTGGCGATGATATAGTGCCTTCGCAGATCGCGAAGGTGGAAGAAAGGATGTCGATTGGCGCGAATATGAGCCACTAAGGCGGGATGAAAGACAGAGAGCACATTGAGCTTCATTTGCTGCGCATGCTTGAATATCAATTTCGCTACCTCCGGCAGCAAGTCCTCCTCTACATACAAAAAGGGTACTTTCATATGGCGATTGCGTACCGACAACATCAGCAGACCGGCGAGTTCTCCCGTTCGGCGATGGAGCCGGAGCAACATAAAATCAAAGCGCTCATCGATGGCCGAAAAATGATAGCGGCGACTGTAATCGTCTTGATCAGGCCCACTCAATACCCAAGGCTGCTTGAGCATCCAGTTGATCTCAGCTTGGCCACGTCTAAAGACTTGATTGTCCTGCCGTACTCGTAAAAAAGTCTCTAGCTCATCGTCCAACTCATTGACATATTCCCACTGGAGATCGGGCTGGTAAGTCTTGAGTTTCAGACGTAGGTCGTTGGGAAGATTGAGGAGCCAGTCGCTTACCCTTAGCAATGGTTTGAGACGCTGGAAGATTGGTTTTTTGCGCGGCAAAACCTTGGCCGTATTAAAACGCAAAAAGCCTCGCAATCCCACGGGTTGGTGGAGATCGACAAAGGCTTCGGTGCGGTCATACAAGCGTTTGGCCGCGGGCGTAAATTCGGTTACGAGGATCCGTTGGTCATAAGCGTTCAGCGCAGCTGCTACCAACTTGCCTCCTATGCCCTGCCCACGCGTGATGGGGTTGACCCACATACAACTCAACCAGCCGCCACGGGCATGTTTGCCATTGATAAAAATCTCATCTGGTAGTACCCCGAGATAACCGACAAGGACATTTTCGTCATTATAGGCCAGCAAAAGGAGAACATCCTCTGCTTGCAAACGTGGATTTGCAATATGCGAAAGGGCGCGATGACGACTAATCGGCAAGACTGGCGATTGCGCGTATTCAGCAGAATAAATGTATGCTTTAAGGTCAGCGGCGCGGAGTTCCTTGATCATGGGCTTATCCGATTTTACGGATTTCCTGCATCAGGACGCGATGGCTATTGGCATGGGTCAATCCTTTGATGACGATGGTATCATCCCAGTGATCACGTACCAAATCACTCAGATTGTGTGGCACGCTGATCTGGTAAGGCAAAGGATTGCCCGCCTCGTCTGTCAAACGGATGTGACGTTGATTCGCGTCGGCATAAGAGAGCTTACCAGTAATCTCAATATCCTGCGTATCAGCCTTATCCATATCTTGAGGAGCCTTGCCTTCGAGGTGAAATTGAGCTAATTCGAGCAAGTCTCTCAACTCATCGATAATTTCTAATGGAGGCTCTTCAGAAAGGGCTCGACCCGCAATTTTTTCGGCTTCACGCCAGTCTTGGGCATTGATCGCCAAAGAGGCTGCCGAGCGAAAAAGTACGGCTCTTGAGGTTTGGGCCTTTGCGTCAGTATCTAATGCGGCTTGCTTTTCGAGTTGACAGGCTTCGGCAAAAAGAGTGATAGCCGCTTCCATTTGTCCTCTCATACGTGCGATGAAAGCACGTTCTGCGAGGCTCATGGCTTCAGTATGTAAGCTGCTGGTTTGACTCATTTTTCGGCGAAGTATGACAATAACTTACGAAATTCCGTTACGATCACCAAAGCAGGTAAGCCTAAATGATCACTTCGTTGGGTTTGTTTAAGCTTTGCTTTGACGCGACGCTCTATCAATTTTAAATTTCCTGATAGAATACCGGATATTTCTAAACGTACGCTGCCTTCAAAGAGTTCGCTTTCTGAGGTATTTTCTTTGGGGCCGAGCCAGTAGTCAAAACCGGTCCCTTTCACGGAACGCCCCGTCACGGTAAGATCAGTGAGCGCCAATACTAGCAAAATGGCCATCGCCGTGGCGCCGTATTCGGTGGCCTCCCCCTTGTCTCGCCAACTGTTGCGGATCTGCTCAGTCAATTCTCCCTCCCAATGCAGGGGCAACATATCATTGATGTCTCCCATAAGACCGAGATCCACGCCAGATTCATGCTCGCCCTCTGCCAAGCAAACTTGGCAGGCCTCCACCAAAAAAGCCCCAAAGGCAGGACTAATGGCCGGCAAACCTTCGATCAATCGTTCGAGTTGAATCATCCGCTACGAAGATGCGGAAAATTCTGCGTGATAAAGAGATTTGAGAGTAGTTTTTCTGGTTGCAGGGTGAGTAAAGCCTCTGCTGACTAGTAATAGGGAAAATCAGGGTCATCTTCATAAGCGGTCCCGATCGCGCAAAGATGATCGAGGGTGCAAGCAAATAGCTCAAAGAGATCATGTAATTGATTGAGGTCTTTCAAAATCCCACCGGTATGATAATAAAGCTCATTTACGTCCTCAGGAAATTTAGGCTTATAAAGCAGCGGGGCTTCACGTCTGAGTTGAAGCAATATCTTGGGTTGAAAACTAATGAGCTCTCGAATCTTGGGATTGTCAAACATCATCTTGAGTTTGCGTTCGTCGCTTCCTTGGATCACAAAATCCTTGTCAAACTCAGGGTAGCCCACTTCGATATCTTGCATTTTAAACACCTTGCCGATTCGATGCCCAAAATGTTGGCGCTGAATCTTAAAGATAAAATCGTCCCGATTGATATAGGGAGCGCGGATACGGGTAAAAGTAGTTTTGTCAACGGTAAATGAATCCAGCGTCACCGTCCAATCCTCATAAAAGGCTTCCACCCGATCAGGTCTTACCCATTTGCCCTTGATAAATTCACCGTCTAACTGTTCGGCTAGTTGTCGCCAGATTTCTTTTTTGCTTTCACCAAATAAACGCCGCTTTGCCATAAATAAAATGTAAGTAGAAAGACAAAAGTATTGAGTATAAAGAGCGTTCTGCATCGAAATTTAAAAGTCCTTACAGCCGTTTTTTTAGCGCTAAATCCTGTTTACTTATGTCTCGGTTTAGGTAAGGTAACAAAAATATACAGTAGCTAGAGATACTGACAAACTAGTCTTTGTATAAGCGTTCTGCGAAGCAGCAATCCCCAAACTATTTGTAATGGTAGCGAAAATGGGGATCGTCTTCATAGGCAGTCCCGATCGCGCAGAGGTGATCCAAGGTGTGGGCAAACAGCTCAAAAAGGTCATGCAATTGCTCAAGATCAGTCAATATATTGTTGGTTTGGAAATAGAGCTCGTTTACACCTTTGGGAAACTTCGGCTTTTGAAATAGCGGTGCTTCCCGTCGTAGCTGCAGCATGATCCGGGGCTGGTAAGTGATCAATTCTCTGATCTTGGGATTGGCAAACATCATTTTGAGCTTGCGTTCATCGCTACCTTGTATGACGAAATCTTTGTCAAAGGCCGGATAGCCTACTTCAATGTCAGACATGCCAAATTTCTTGGCGATGCGGTGTGAAGCCGTCTCCCGGATTATCCTAAAAATGAAGTCATCTCGATTGACGTATGGAGCCCGGATACGGGTAAAAACAGCCTCGCCAGCGTTTTGCGAGTCTAAGCTCACCATCCAATCTCCATAAAAAGCCTCGACTCTATCTGGTCTGCTCCGATTTCCCTGTATAAAATCGCCCTCTAATTGCTCCGCTAACAGCTGCCAGATTTTCCGTTTATGTTTGCCAAAGCGTTCGATTTTTGCCATAAGTGCAAATTATAAATTATTACTTATAAGGCTCATGATCAGTCTAAGCGTTCTGCGAAGCAGGCACTAAAGCGATCATCAAGGTTCTGGCCCCATGTGCCCCTAAAACCAAAGATTGTTCGATATCCGCCGTCTTGGAAGGGCCAGAAATAAAAACCCCAAATCCGGGCAGCTCGCTCCCAATCCGGGCATAGGCTTGATGCATATTCCAAACCAGCGCCTCTTTTGAAAGTACGATCACCAAATGTTGGGTGATAAAAGGCAGGACACGCTCAGGCAGGATGGTCTCAGGAATCCAAATCGCAGCATTTTCCCCTACGCCAAACTCTCCTCGGATAATCGCAACATCGACATCAGACAAATCGTGCGCATCCGTCAATTGCGTCCAATCGAGTGGAGATAGGGCCAGACCTTCGATTTGGTGAGCGATTTTTTTAGCCTCCGGATAACGCTCCCTCACGGCTTTTGCCAGCTCCTCCCATTCATTGATTTCTATGACTTGGGCGCCTACTCCTTCTGCCGCTGCGCGGAACGCTTCCCCTAAATCTTCCACAGGCTGCGGAAACTGAGGTAGCTCAGGCAGGGCTTGCAAGTCCGGCTTATTGGCTTTGATCGCTTTGAGGATATCTTCTCTGGAGGACATTGAGGGATTTTTGAAGAGTTGATTAAAGACTTTTTGGCTCAGGATTGCTTTTCCATCCATTCGCGAAAGCTTTGCTTGGGAGCGTCGGGTAGGTCGCGGCTTTTGCCCCAAGTGTTCCAAGGTCCGTAGACGAGACTAGAGGGAAACAAGCGCAAAGACCAGCGCGCTCTTTTGCCTAGCCAGCGATAGAGTTTGGGACGGGCAAAAACCCAGGCCGCCATCTGCATACTCCAGCGTTTGGAGCGCGGCAGATGTCCTTCTTGGGCAATGATTTGCCGCCATTTATAGAGTTGAGTATGAATATCAATTTTGACAGGGCAGACATCACTGCAAGAGCCACAAAGCGTTGAGGCAAATGGCAAAGACGCATGCTTTTTGAGGTCAATACCTGGCGTCAGGATCGAACCAATGGGCCCCGGCACCGTGGTGCCATAGCTGTGTCCACCGCTGCGTCTATACACAGGGCAAGTATTCATACAGGCACCACAGCGGATGCATTGCAGAGATTTGCGAAAGTCAGGTCGCCCAAGCTGATTGCTACGGCCATTGTCGAGGATGACGATGTGCATCTCACAATTAGGCCTTGGCTTGTGATAGTGTGAAGTGTAGGTTGTAATCGGCTGTCCGGTACCGCTACGCGCCAACAAACGGGTAAAAACGCCTAGATCCGCAAAACGAGGAATGAGTTTTTCCATCCCCATACAGTGGATTTGCAGATTGGGAAGGTGGACGCCCATATCAGCATTGCCTTCATTGGTGCAGACCACGACGCCTCCGGTTTCGGCGATGGCAAAATTGACGCCCGTGAGGGCGGCATCAGCTTGTAAAAAGCGTTCGCGCAGATGTTGGCGGGCTGCCTCAGTCAGATATTGCGGGTCACTTGCTCCCGCTTCGGTGCCCAGCTTTTCATGAAATAGTTCGCCTATCTCCTCCTTCTTGAGGTGGATGGCAGGCATCACGATATGACTAGGCGGTTCATCTTTGAGCTGCACGATACGTTCGCCCAAATCAGTATCGACGACTTCGATGCCCATACGCTCCAAAAAAGGATTGAGGTGGCACTCCTCGGTCAGCATAGACTTGCTTTTGACGAGTCGTTTGACCTTATGTTTTTGCAGGATGTCGTAGACAATTTTGTTGTGTTCTGCGGCATCTTTGGCCCAGTGAACGATCACGCCATTGGCTTGGGCATTGGCTTCGAACTGGAGGAGATACTCATCCATATTGGAGAGCATATGCCCTTTGATTTGAGAACCCAGCTCGCGTAGTTCTTCCCATTCTGCTACGGTTACGGCTTGGCGATCACGCTTTTGCCTTACAAACCATAAGGCCTGATCGTGCCAGCCAGTACGTGCTTGGTTTTGGTTGAATTGGGTAGCGGCTTTGGCGTGGCTCATGGGGATATAGAATGATGAATGAAGAACAGAGGAAATGGAAGGTCTAGTTGCGGCTATTGAGGATTTCGGCAATGTGTAAGAAGCGGAAGGGGCGTTTTTCGCGTTTTGCGATACCTTGCAAATGCATGAGGCAAGACATATCACCTCCGGTAATGACGGCTGCATTGCCTTGGCCATGATCCGCTAATCGATCTTGGCCCATACGGACAGAGACAGCAGCTTCGGATACTGCGAATGTGCCGCCAAAGCCGCAGCATTCATCTTGACGATCCAGTTCAATCAACTCTAGTCCAGCCACTTGGGCGAGTAGACGTTTTTGTAAAGAGTAGTCTGCGACCATGCGTTCCGAGGATCGGCCTTGACGCAACCCTCGTAAGCCATGACAACTTTGATGGAGACCTACACGTTCCGCGAAGCGGGCTCCGACCTCCTCTACCTGCAAAATATCAGTCAAAAACTGGCACAACTCATAGCTACGTTGACGGACGGCGACCACCTCCTCACGCTGCTCCAAAATATCATAATGCTGACGCATATGATAGATGCAGCTCCCACTGGGCCCCACGATATAATCATAGTCGGCAAACTGCTCGACCATATGATTTGCCGTCGCAATGGCCTCCTTCTCAAATCCCGAATTGGCCATAGGTTGTCCGCAGCAGGTTTGATCCTTAGGGTAATGCACCTCTACACCCAAGTGTTGCAAAAGCTCCAGGCTCGCGATGGCGACCTGCGGATAAAACTGATCGATATAACAGGGGACAAAGAGGGCTACCTTCATAGAGGGAAAGTACGAATTTCCGCTCTAGATTCTAAGCTTTATCCGCTTCGCGGGAACGATTGAATCCGTAAGCTCTTTCGACTTTGCAGACGCGAGTAAAGTAAGCCTCATACCAGTCTGTGCGCCCTTGGCGTTGGGCGGCTAAATGACGGGCTTGCTGCTTCCAATTGTGAATGGCGGCTTCGCTTTCCCAATAGGAGACGGTGATACCGATTTCGGCTCCTTCACGGGCGCTTTCTATGCCGAGAAAACCCGCTTGTTGCTTGGCGAGGGCGACCATCTCGTCTGCCATGCTGCCGTAACCATTGTCGCCTTCGGTGCGAGCGGAGGTGAAGATGACGGCATAGTAGGGAGGTTTAGGGGTGGATGCGATCATGGGGGATGGTGGTTTCGATAGGCGGTGTATGCAATACACCGCTACAGCGTAAATAATTCATCTTCCTGCCACTTGGCGGGATTATTTATAATGTATTTTCGAATCTGGTCTAATGAGGCAAAGTCTCTGACGATATGGTCATAATAGTTTTTTTGCCAGCGAAAGTCACTAGCACCTAGGTTACGAATTTGTTTAGTACAACTTGCCTTGAATCCTCTAATTATGGAACCAAGGTTTTGGGAAGGTGATTTAAAAGAAGTGATTTCTTCCCCCGTAGATGGGAAACGACCGTTTATAGGGGGTAGAATAGGCGTATCCAAAATAATGAGAGCGTGAAGATGATTAGGCATCACACAGAACTCGTCAATATGGATCTTCAAGTTTTCTCGAATACTTTGAGTTCTAACCCATTCTTTTTTGACGATTTCTCCTGCTTGATTCAACTGCATTTCTCCGTC
>JBCAWW010000142.1:0-9254 GCA_038534415.1 Bacteroidota bacterium
AATCATGATTTTTACTATATCACCAATTGGAGCTTTTTTCTCGATCTTAAGATTGTCTGGAGAACCGTCTTTGATCGAAATACGCACAAAAATGCTTTCTAAGGAAGGCCCAAAAGATTTTTATAGTTATCGGGAAGTTGTAGCTTTAGCCCTCTAATTGGACTAAGGCTACAATCGCATGTCAGACAAGAAAATTATCTTTTCTATGCAGGGAGTAAGCAAGACTTATCCCCCTAGCAAACAAGTACTCAAAAACATTTGGCTTTCTTTTTATTATGGCGCCAAGATTGGTGTTCTCGGCCTCAATGGTGCCGGTAAATCAAGCCTCCTCAAAATCATCGCCGGTCTAGATACCGACTATCAAGGTACGATCGTCTTTGACCAAGAATACAAAATTGGTTTCCTACCACAGGAACCCGAGTTGGATGAAAGCAAGACCGTCAAAGAAATCGTCAAGGAAGGCGTTCAGCACATCGTCGAAGTCGCGGAAGCCTACGAAGCCATCTGTCTCAAGATGGGGGAGGAGATGTCCGACGATGAAATGATGAAAGTGATTGAGAAGCAGGGAGAGTTGATCGAGCAAATGGATCATCTCGATGCCTGGGAGCTTGATCATACTCTGGAGGTTGCGATGGAAGCGATGCGCTGTCCCGCAGATGATACGCCTGTTTCTGTGCTCTCCGGCGGAGAACGCCGCCGCGTAGCACTTTGCCGTCTATTGTTGAGCAAGCCAGATATCCTCCTGCTCGATGAGCCTACCAACCACCTTGATGCTGAGTCTGTCCATTGGCTGGAGCAATTTCTTAAGAATTTTCCGGGTACGGTTATCGCGGTTACGCACGACCGCTACTTTCTCGACAATGTGGCCGGTTGGATCCTCGAACTCGATAGGGGAGAAGGCATTCCTTGGGAAGGCAACTATAGCTCATGGTTAGAGCAAAAATCAAATCGTCTTGCACAGGAAGAAAAATCTGAATCCAAGCGCCAAAAAATACTGAAGCGAGAGCTGGAATGGGCCCGATCGGCTCAGAAAGCCCGCCAAGCCAAAGGGAAAGCCCGTCTCAATGCCTATGAATCACTCTCCAATGCTGAAATCAAAGAGAAAGAGCAGCGTTTGGAGCTTTTTATTCCTCCGGGTCCACGCCTTGGAGACCAAGTGATTGAGGGTGAAAAAATCACCAAAGGATTTGGCGATCGCCTGCTAATCGAAAATCTTGATTTCAATATTCCTCGCAATGCCATTGTCGGGATTATTGGGCCCAACGGGGTTGGTAAATCGACTCTTTTCCGCATGATCATGGGGGAAGAAAAACCAGATAGTGGCCTTATCAATATTGGGCAAACGGTACAGCTTGCCTATGTAGATCAAAGTCATAAAGACTTGGTGGCTGGCAAAACAATCTATGAAATCGTCAGTGATGGGGCTGACTTTATCTCTATTGGCAATCACCAAATTAACTCTAGGGCTTATCTAAGTCGCTTCAATTTTAATGGGGGGGACCAGCAAAAAAATGTAGAGGTGCTCTCCGGCGGAGAACGCAATCGCCTGCACCTAGCGATGACGCTCAAGCAAGGAGCCAATGTCATCCTGCTCGATGAGCCCACCAATGATATTGACGTCAATACTCTACGTGCCCTAGAAGAAGCCCTCGAAAACTTTGCCGGCTGTATCATGGTGATTTCTCACGATAGATGGTTTATTGACCGTTTGGCGACGCATATTTTGGCTTATGAGGATGATGGCAATGTTGTCTTCTTTGAAGGCAACTTTAGTGATTACGAAGCAAACAAAAAGGCACGATTGGGTGATATTACTCCTAAGCGCCCTCGCTTCAAAAAACTGTTGTAATTGGCCGACGCAAAAAGTATTTAGTGCTGAGCATTTAGTATTAAAAAAGCTAGGTCTCTAGATCGTAGATTTCTTAATACTCCCTACTTTATACTCCGTACTAAAAAAACTAGGGGTGTAAGCGGGATTCGAACCCTGTCCTTCAGATTCACAGTCTGACGCTCTTCCCAATGAGCTACGAACACCATGTGGATGCCGGGAGAGGATTCGAACCTCTATCTCCTGAGTCAAAGTCAAGCGTCCTGCCATTAGACGACCCGGCAAAAATATTTGTCAGTCAGAGTGGCAGGATTCGAACCTGCGGATTACCTCCCGTCCAAGGGGAGTAAGTACGGCCACTGCATTGCACTCTGATAAAAAAGAAAAAGCCCCTTTCCGTAAAGAAAGGGGCTTATATATTGCTGTGATATTTGTTGTCAAGTCAATACATCATTCCCCTTCCGATAAATCGGCTGCTGCTGTTGCTGGGGGATATGATGAAATAAATTGTTCATGCTATAAGTACACGATGGGAGCGAAAAAAGGTTTCAAAAAAAATACCGCTTACCTACTTTTTATGGCTACGATATCTATTCGACTATTAGCCGATCTCCACCAATATATTGATCTCCTTTCCAAAATCTAAGTAGATAGATTCCGGCCGTTAAGTATTTGATGTCTAGAGGATTGAGTCCTGTAGATAGACTGCTTGATTTAACAACTTGGGCAGTAAGATTCAAGAGTTCGACACGGTCGCTAACTTGAGGATTCTCTACCGAAATAAAAATTTGGGAGTGTGCTGGATTGGGATAAAAACTGAGTCCTAATTGCTGCAAGTTTTCTATGTTGGTGTAGCTGGCGGTGGTAGCACTCTCCTGCGGAGAACGCGCAAGTTGGTAAAGAGCGTGATTGCCTGTGGTGTTGTTTTGGTTATAATCAAATAAGCGGAAGTGATAGGTTTTATTGGGATCTAGATTGCTGAGGTTTATACTATTTCCGGAACCGTTGTATACCACATAGTTCCCAGCGCCTAAGTCATCTCCTTGTCCAAATGCACTATTGGGGAGATAATTTGTTCCGTCAAGCGGAAAACGATCCACGGCTTCATCTTCACGAGCGATCAACACCCGGGCATCTCCATTGCCATTGGTCCAGCTTACGGTCAGCGCATCATTGCCTTGACCATTGAACACAATGTCTGTACTATTTTGAAGTGGAGAGGCCAAGAGGTCATGTGTAGGGAAGGTATTGGTCTGGCTCACACAATCCCAAGGGAGATTGTCAAAACCACTCCAAAAGGCATTGGCCTGATTATCGATGATTCTCTTGTTGAGGATCAATGCCCAAGTATATCCGCCGCCACTCCTCACCCAAAGGCTTGCCGTACCATCTAGGGCCCCGTTGTGCCACCAATTATTAAATTGATTGACAGACCAGCCTTTGGCATAATTGGCATTGTTCGGCGAAGGCGTAACCATACTATTGATCGAACTAGTGCTAAGGATATCGGGTTTAGTCGAAAAGCCATCAACACTCACCAAAAGACGCACCAAATCTCGCGCACTGGCAATCCAGCCTCCATGTGCGTCCATCGCTTCTAGACTCCAGCCTCCATATTCCCAAGGTACATTAGAGCCGGTACCGTAGGCTGAAGGTGCAGTGTAACCATTGCCAACATATTCTCCTTCACGCTCTCTTTTGCCAGCCAAAAGATTGTTGCCGATATACATATCGTAAGCTCCAATTGGGTCAAGAATTTCGGATTTGACGTATTCCTCATAGCTTTTGCCTGTAAGCTGCTCGATGATGACCCCCAAGGTGAGGTAGCCGATATTGGAATAGGCGTATTGTGTACCCGGATCAAACTCTACTCCCTCTTCCATCAAAAATCGGATCAATACCTCTTCTCTCACTGGATTCGTTTCTCCATACTTTTGCGTTACATGCAATGGAAAACCAATAGGATCGCAATGGCTTAATTGCCATGGATAAGGACTGGCAACACCATTAATGCAACTTACATCTCGGTTCCAACCCCCAGAGTGCTCTAATAAGTGCTTGACAGTGATATCATAAATCCGATTGTCGTTGACGGTGATATTGCCGAGATAAGCATGATTGGAGAGGATTCCATTGGCGCCAAATACTTTGTCATTCAAATTGAGTTGGCCCTCCTCTACTAATTTCATGATGGCTATAGAGGTAATGGGTTTGGACACGCTCGCAATCCGAAACATATGGTATGGCTGAGTCGCTTCCGTTCCGGCAATATCTGCATTGCCAAAGGCTCGCATATAGACGAGTTTGCCATCTTTGGCGATCGCTACTGTCGCACTAGGAATACCAAATTGATTGAGAAAGGAATTTACCTGATTGTCGCAATGATTCATGCTTGCGATTGGGATGCCTGTTTGGGCGATTGCTCCTTGAAAAAGGAAAGCGATAAGAAGGCTTAATATAGATTTATGCATGATTTTGATACAGAAATTTTGAGTCTACCGTTTGATGTTCCAATGCTCATAGATAGAAGGATCGGGATTTTCATAGCTATTGGTGCCAAAGTAGTTGCCTGTGTTGGGATCTACATAATAGTTGTTGTAGCCTGATTGGACCTTGGTTTCATACTGCCCATTGGTTACGGTATTTTCATCGCGGAGATAGTCGATAAACTGTTCGTGGCTTTGGTCTTGGATGGCCTGGTTATTACGCCAACTTTGGTATTGGGCATCCGCTGCGGC
The DNA here is from genome assembly GCA_038534415.1 of Bacteroidota bacterium. Taxonomy (GTDB): domain Bacteria; phylum Bacteroidota; class Bacteroidia; order J057; family J057; genus JBCAWW01. The sequence continues at coordinate 4,567 of JBCAWW010000142.1, forward strand.
GTAACGATCCTTCATCATGTTTTGGTGAGCCTCGAATTGACGTTGTCTAGCGGCCATGCGTTGCTGGTGTTGTGCTTGTGAACGTGCCATAGCCTGTTGATTACGCTTGTTTTCCGCTTCTCGCCAAGCAGGCAAAGTCTGATACGTAATGGTGGCATGAGAGAGCAGTTTACTCATGTCTTCTGGCTCCCCATCAGTCATAAAGCCATTGACATCGGCGATCCAAATACCGCTAGTCATTAAGGTCGTACCGTTGATTTGGCCATGGCGTGTTGCCCCGTCTTGAGTGTAAGTGAAGTTGATTTGGGTAGTGCTGAGCTGAGGATTCATACCGTATTCCTGAGCTCGCTGGCGGACAAGTTTTTCTAATTCTGGGTTTGGACCGCTATTAGTGATCTGAAAGGCGGGAAGACGACCGTAATTGCGCTCTAGGTAGTTTTTGAAATAAGGCTCTGCTTCGACATAGGGATAAACTTCAAGCATCTTCGAACCCATATTCATACCCTGATACAAACCCATACTAGGATTGGGGATATAGTAATTGGGCAAATTGGGATCGCCGAAAAAGATTTTTGACTGACCATCAGGACTAGTGGCCACTCCACAAGTACGAATCATACCTTGAGGACGCTCAAGGGCGATATGAACGTTCCACTCTCGTGGTAACTCAACCGTAAAGGCACCTTCTTTAGGATCTTGAAACTTAACTAAGTGGATGCTGTCGTCATTTACATCCATGCTTGTACCGTCGCCACAAGCGATCAGGCCGAAGCAAAAAATCAGGAGGAGGGGGTAGACTGCGCTTTTCATAAACTTAGGGGTTTATGAAGGTATGGCAACTATCCAATGCTGGTTAACAGTTTCTGTAAAAAAAATAATTATGCTTCTTCCTCGCGCTCTTTGAGCATACGATATACGGTTGCTAGACCAATATCGAGTTTTTCGGAAACTAGCTTCTTATCGCCTTCATAACGCTTGAGATAAATATCAAGGATACGGTGGTTGTATTCTTTGAGGGTCAATTCCTCAGTCAGTGCATCTGGCAGTGGATCGTAGGAGCTAAAGGTGATTTCCTCGGCTGTGATTTCTTCTCCATTCGCCATTACGGCAGCCAGTTCGATGACTGATTTTAGCTCCCTAATATTACCCGGATAGGCATAAGCCAAAAGCTTTTTCTGGGCTTCTTGATTAAGGCTAAATGGATTCAAATCATTTTCCTTACAAAACATATCCAGGAAGTAGCGCGCCAATAAAAGGATATCATTGCCACGTTCTCGCAGAGGGGGGAGCTCGATGGGTAAGCCTCTCAAACGATAAAATAGGTCCTCTCGAAAGTTACCTTCCTTGACCTCTTCGACTAGATTACGGTTGGTTGCGACAACGATGCGCGTGTCTATCTTGTGGATGGAGTTACTACCGATACGAATGATTTCACGCTCTTGGAGGGCTCTCAAAAGCTTCGCTTGGAAGGTTACATCCATCTCTCCAATCTCATCGAGAAATAGCGTGCCTCCATGTGCTTCTTCAAATTTACCAATTCGCCGATTTACGGCTCCCGTAAAGGCTCCCTTTTCATGCCCAAATAACTCACTTTCCATCAAGTCCTTTGGGATGGCAGCCATATTGACGGGCACCATAGGTTGGGACTTGCGTTTGGAGTTGAAATGTATAGCCTTGGCTACCAGTTCTTTACCCGTTCCGGTTTCCCCTGTGATCGTTACCGTAATATTGGTTTTGATGGCCTTTTCTATCAAGGCAAAAACACGCTTGATCGCTGGACTTTGCCCGATGATACTGTTTTGAAAATCGTATTTCTGCTCTACTTCTTGCTGTAGGCTTTTGATACGGGTTTCGAGTGAGGCCTTAGACCGAATATTTTTGACCGTATTGAGGAGTCGGTCGCGTATATCATTGCTCTTGGCGATATAATCATAGGCGCCCAGTTTGAGCAATTCGACCGCAGTTTGTACGCTGTCTTGCTCCGAGACCACAATCACATCTATGTCCGGATCAAAGGCTTTGATTTTTTGGAGTGCTTCCGAACCCTCCATATCAGGCAATCGATAATCCAAAGTGATCACTTGGGGGCGTTCATGCAATGCCTCCAAACAAGAAGTGGCATCAGGATAAGCCTGCACCGTATAATCTGGATTGTCCTCCAGGTTAAATTTTAGGAGTTCGCGGTACCAATCATCGTCATCAACAACAAAGACGAGAAACTTTCCGGTATCGGACATAAATGTGGGGCTATGAAGTTCGTTAGGCGATAAATATACACAAAATTGAACAAGGCTTAGGCTTTTATGCGGGCCTCTATGCTGCTTACGACAGTTTTTAGTTTTTCCAGCCCTTCGGTCAACGCCACCACTAAATCATCCCAATCTTCTTGTCTATCTGCCTGATTTTCAATTGCTTTTAATTGACTTACCAAGCCTTCCAAACCAAGATGCCTACAAGGGGGGACGAGCTTGTGGGCGCGCATACTGATGCTGTCCCAATCTTTTTGGGCAATTGCCTGCTCAAGACCACTAATGTTTTCACTTGCAGCTCCCAAAAACAACTGCAACATTCGCTCCAAGGCTTGTGGATTATGATTGGTGAGTTTTTCAAGATGGACCAAAGAAAACTGATCTTCGGGTATTGATGCTTCCAATTCTGTTTGATTTTCGGGAGTTGGGGGGACCTTTTCTATTTCGACATCCATCGGTAAGCCAAGCAAATGCGTGATCGTCGCCAAGAGGTCGGCTTCCTGAAATGGCTTGAGCAAATGCCCATTCATACCTGCCCCAAGGGCTTGGGTGATCTCCTCCTCGGTAGAGGTCGCGGTAAGGGCAAGTATCGGCGTATCAATACCCAGCTTACGGGTTTCTTGCGTTACCCCTATCCCATCCAGTTCAGGCATACGAAGGTCCATCAATATGATATCATAGGCTTGATCTTTGATCTTTGCCAAAGCTGCCTTCCCATCATTGACGATTTCCGCCTTTACGCCCCATTTGTCCAAGATAAGGGCGATAAGTTCACGATTATAGGCTTCATCATCTGCTACGAGTATGCGCTTATCGCGTAGCTGCTGTGGCTTAAGTTGTATGTGCTGTGGCTTTTGGGGCACATCTTCCTCGCGACCAATTTGGTAGGGGAGAACTAAGCTGACTGTAGTGCCTTGACCAAGCTGACTATCAATATCTACTGCTCCCTGATGCAGCTTGGCTAATTTTTGGGTAATAGAAAGCCCCAGACCGGTACCGCCAAAGCGGCGGGTGGTCCCACTGTCAGCTTGTACAAAGTTTTGAAAGACCTTCTTGAGCTGGTCTTCGGGGATACCGATCCCCGTATCGATGATTGCAAACTTTAGTTCAATGCTTTTGCCGTCTTCTTTTATGGTTTCCGCTTGCAGCCGAACGCTTCCCTCCTCTGTAAACTTGATCGCGTTACCGAGTAGGTTAAATAACATCTGTCTTAAGCGCAGGGGATCTCCTTTCAGGGCCAGGGGTAAACGATCAAAACCTTCTCCTTTTAGGGTAATTCCTTTTTTCTGGGCTAAGGGTTGGAGGGTTTGCAGCACCTCATTGAGCAAAGCAAGCGGTTGGAAAGTTGTGCTCTCCAGTTTGAATTTACCAGATTCAAGCTTTGAATAATCAAGGATATCATTTATGAGAGCCAAAAGATAGTGGGCCGAATTGCGAATGGGTTGCAACAAAGAAGTTTGGCTAGCACGCAAAGGCGTCTGAGCCAATTGTTCGGAGAAGCCGATCAATGCATTCATAGGCGTCCGAATCTCATGACTCATATTGGCCAAGAATTCTTCTTTGACTTTGGCCAACTTCTCGGCTCGGCCTTTTTCTTGCTGCAATCTCCTTTGGAGCCGATTGTTGCGCGCCATATCTCCAAAGATTACCGCAATCAGAACCAAGCATAGCAGCAGCACCGCACTACTAAACCACGCAATAAAATTGGTCGTATCATCTGCCTGTTCTTCTGCATTTTCTGCCATTACCAAGGTTTCCTTAGTATCTCTCGCTTCAAGGCGTTTGACCATACTTTTGATGTCGTCCATGACTTCTTGGCCCTCACGAGTAAGCTCAGCGATTTCCCCTTGGATAATTTCTCTTTCGATTAGCTCCTCCGCTTCAATCTCTGTGAGCGAGGATTGTAGCTCCTGAACCATTTTTTCTGGCTTATAAGACACACTAGCAGGTTTTTGAGGTCTGCTTGGGGGGAGCTCTTTGGTATTGCTGCTCGGTGAGTTAGAGACGATGGGAGGGGTGACTGCTACCTCCAAAGGAGCTGTATTGTCGCTTGGTTTTGGGTCATTATTGAGGAGCCTTTGAATGAAGTTTCCCTTCTCCTTGCGCTCCCGCTTTTTTTGCCTTCTGGCTTCGGCCCTAGACATTTCTTCGGTTACCTCAGGCTCCTCTTCCTCAGTTGTTTGAATCGGTTCGGGAGCTTCTACCGGTTTTATATCTGGTAAACTAGAACTCACCTTAGCGGGGCGACTCGCTTTGACTACTTTGTCTAGCTCTTGACTAAATCGTTCATATACCTCTCTACTCTGATTGGTATCGACTAAGGCAGTAAGCTCCTGCATGAGTTCTAACTTTTCTTCGATCAGCTTTTGGATCTGGGTAAAAGAGCTTTTGTCCGCGTGGGTTGCTTCGATTTCTTCAAGCAATACATTTACCCCCAAT
>JBCAWW010000143.1:0-9213 GCA_038534415.1 Bacteroidota bacterium
ATAGAAGCCAAAATAGCCGCCCTTAAAGGCAAAGGCATCGAAATCGCCCCCAAAGTAAAAGCTGAATTAGAAGCTTCTCTAGGCGTAGATTTTAGCAAGGTGCGTATCCATATCGGCCCAGAGGCCGAAGCTCTTTGTGCGGCTATGGGCGCCCAAGCTTTTACCCATGGGCGAGATGTTTTCTTTGCCAAAGGCAAATACCAACCAGATTCAAGCCAAGGCCAAAAACTCTTAGCGCACGAATTGACTCATGTGGTCCAACAAGGCCATGCCTCCCCAAAAGTAGCCGCCGCAGATACTAGCTCGGCCGCCAAAGATTAACTCATCTTATGCTAAGCAATACTCACGATATAGCTGTCGACCAAACAGATCAATTACATGCCTTTCTGGTGCAGATGTTTCAGGACCTGCAATCATTGATTGAGCAGAGGATCAAGGCTCACTTTTCCAATGAAACTTTGCCAATTGCTTTGGAGGAGCCTTATCGTTTCCCGCAGGGACATGCCATAAGCCCACTTTTGGAAGATTGTCCCTTGTGTTTGGCCGATTACTATATGATTGCTTTGAGCTTGGCACCCCATATACAACCTCAATGGCTAGACGCGATCATCTCGGCTAATATCAGTGGGGATTCTAACTTTTTAGAGTTAGGGGGGCAGCGGGGCAAACAGTTTCGGGGGATGATCCCTACGGGGGAGACGGTGCTTTTTCTCCTTGCAGGGAACGATCTGTCAAAACGTTTGCAAGTGCAAAAGCATTTTCATCCTGACTATTGGCTCAATCGCAAAAGAGTGCTCTACTTAGCGAGCGTTGAGGAGGGAGAGCCCCAGATGGCGGGTAAGTTGATTCTTTCTCAGGAATATCAAGATATACTCACTCAAGGCTATGTTACCCCTCCTCGATTTAGCCTGAGTTTTCCTGCCCAACGGATTGAGACTGCTCTCGAATGGGAAGATCTGGTACTCAACCCCAAGACCATCGCCCATATCCGTGATCTAGAAACTTGGGTCAATCATCATCAGACTTTGATGGAAGATTGGGGCATGAAACGTAAACTCAAACCTGGTTATCGAGTATTGTTTCATGGCCCACCGGGGACAGGTAAGACGCTCACTGCCTCTCTTTTGGGCAAGTACACGGGCAAAGATGTGTACAAAATTGATTTGTCGATGATCGTCTCAAAATTTATTGGCGAAACTGAAAAAAATCTCTCCAATCTATTTGCTAGGGCCGAAAATAAAGACTGGATTCTCTTTTTTGACGAAGCTGACGCCCTATTTGGTAAGCGTACTCAGGTGAGAGATGCCCATGACAAATATGCCAATCAAGAAGTTTCCTACCTGCTCCAAAGAGTCGAAACTTACAATGGGCTCGTCATCCTTGCGACCAATTTCAAAAACAATATCGATGAAGCGTTTATCAGGCGCTTTCATGGCGTGATTCATTTTCCTTTGCCCGCCTCCGACGAACGCCAAAAACTATGGGAGGCTGCTTTTCCTCCCCAAATTCAGCTTTCTCCTGAGGTCGATTTTGCTAATCTCGCTCAAAAATATGAACTCTCAGGGGCCGAAATCATGAACATCATGCAGTATTGCTGTCTCCGTAGCCTCGAAAATGGCAATCAAAGTCTCAAAGAAGCCACAATATTGCAGGGAATCAGGCGTGAATACTTAAAAGAGGGACGTATCATGCGCTAAATTTGCGTATCTCCTCAAAACGTCTGATTTTTAAGCCATGCACATTTCACGATTGCTCTTAAGCCTATTTTGCCTCTTCGCCTTAGCGGCCTGTGATCAGTTTGGTGAACAAACCAATATTGACCTTGACAACGATAGTGAAACCACTCTGATCGTCAGTCTAGACGAACTTACCTATCGCATGAATCCTGGTGGCCATGTAGCCCTAAAACTAGAGCCGGGCTTCCACAAAATTACCGTTGTGGACGAAGCCGACGAAAAGGAACTTGAGTCTAGCACTTTCGAAGTCAAAAAAGGAGGACTGATCAATCTCGCCAAAGCTCAATACTACGTCTGGTCCGATATCTATGGTAATCAAGCCCTCAAAGATGAAAAGCTCAATATCCAAGATTTGGTGATAGAGAGCAAAGACGAAAAAGGCAAAAAAATCAAGACCACCTATACCGGCGATTTTGAAAAACTGCCAACGGATCAAATCTATATTGAGTCTCAGTGGGATTATGGCTTAATCGAAGATTGGCCCAGTCGGCTCTGGGATGTCGTGCCTAAGGATGATAAATTCAAAGTGCGCCGCAAACTCTACCGCGAGCAAGGCCTTATCGAATATTATATGTCCCGTGTTTCCTCACCCGAAGCCGCCGCTAAGTAATCATTTATGGTTCGTACCCGTTCTTTTGATATCAAAAACGGTTATTGTCAAATCTTCTCTGACCGCATAGAACTTCAGTATAAGGGGCTCTCAGGTACTTTGTTGCGCTGGTTATCCCGACGAGGCTGGCGAGGCGAAGGCTTGCTCTATTTGATGTTGACCATTCTCTTTGCCCTGCTGACCCTGACGTCGATTATCATTGAAAATTACTTTTTAGCCCTATTTTTTGCAGTCTTTAGTGGCATTACTTTGGTCGCGCTTTTCCAGCGGCGGCAATATGCCTTTTCCCTTAATATCCCGCGTTCTGAGATCGAAAAAGTAGAGTACCTAGAAGCAGTCAAAGGTGTATCTCGGGCCAAGTTTATCATTCACTTTCGCCCTAAGAAACGTCTCTTTCTTCGCGAAATACTTTTACCTTCACTCATGCAAAATGGCCAGTCTGTCGCCCAATCAGCCTATTGGATGATGCGCGACGAAGGGCTCTTGCAAGAATAAACCATCCACATGCTACTCGCCGATGCTGATCAAATCCGACGAGCCGATCAGATTATGATCGAGCAATTTCAGTTTCCCGGCATTATGCTGATGGAGACTGCAGGCCGTTTGGCCACAGACTCTATTCTGACCCTTTATCCTGACCAACTGCATTTTTTGATCCTTGCTGGCCCTGGTAATAATGGCGGTGATGGCTTAGCGATCGCGAGGCGTCTTCATCTGGCCGGCAAGAAAGTAGAGATTATACTTTCCCATTCTGGGGAACGCTTCCGAGGCGATGCTGGCATTAACTACCAAATCGTTCGGCAATTGCCGATCCCAATCAAAAAATGGCAAGCAAATGAAGCCGCTGCTGCTCTCAAAAATCAACCCCTACTGATAGATGCATTGTTGGGTACTGGTATCGTCTCCGAATTGCGAGGCAGTATCTCCGAAATGATTCAATTTTTTCGCCAGCAGACGCTCACTTGTATCGCCATCGATTTGCCAAGTGGTTTGAACGCTAGTTCCGGCTTCGTCCTCAACGAAGTGATTCCGGCTGCCCATACGCTTACTTTTCAGCTGCCTAAAATCTGCCATTATGTTACGCCTGCGGCTAACCTTTGTGGGGCGCTCCATACGCTCGATATCGAGATTTGGCCTCAAGTTGTAGAGCGTTTAGGTATCAAGCGTCGGGTTTTGGATGCCCACTTCGTGGAACGCTTATCTCAAAAACGACCCAGTGATTCGCATAAAGGCACCTTTGGGCATGTTTTATTGCTGGGAGGAAGTCGCAATATGGCCGGCGCGATTTGTTTGAGTGCTGAGGCTAGCATGAGAGCAGGAGCTGGCTTGTGTACTGTAGCTTGTCCAGAAGCTTGCCGTGAAGTTTTACTGACTAGACTACCAGAGGCCATGTGTGTGGGTTTAGGCTCCGCCGAACGCTCCGCTCTTTCCTTAGAAGACTTACCCGCTATCCAAAAATTGATGCAAGGCAAAACTGCGGTTGCCATTGGGCCCGGTATGGGGACTAGCGAAGGAAGCATCGCTTTACTCAAAGCATTACTTCCTTTGATCGACTTGCCCTTGATCATTGATGCGGATGGACTCAATATCCTCTCCCAGTTTGAAAACTGGCAGGAACTTTTGCCTGCAAACTGTATCCTCACCCCCCATCCCGGTGAAATGCGCCGCCTAAGCCAAAGAAGTGATGCCAACCAATACCGCCTCGAACTAAGCGAAGAGATGGCCCGATCTAGCAATGCTGGCATTGTGCTCAAAGGTAAAAATAGCCTGATCGCTGATCCTTCGGGAGAGACCTTCATCAATCCTACTGGCAATGCCGGAATGGCAACCGCAGGTAGCGGTGATGTCTTGACGGGGATCATCGCGAGTCTATTAGCTCAGGGCTATCCTCGTTTTGCCGCAGCTAGCATGGGCACCTACCTTCATGGTCAGGCTGGGGACAAGGCCGCTCAAGCAAAATCACAATCCGCCCTCATCGCATCGGATATCATTCAGATGCTCTAGATTTGTTTCTGAAATGGGAATTGTCTGCCTGTAATATTACGACAAAAAGTAACTTACGAAAGTTGGTCATAATGTCTATCATTGTATAAGGCTGATCATTCTCTGTATTGATTGGCTTATATGATGACTAATTCTTCATTTAATGGCCTCAAATAATCGATCAAAGTTTACTCTCAATACCCGAATTTCTCAATCTATTAGGCTCAAATGGGCGATTGGCATAGGACTAGCTGCTTCTGTCGCCTTGGCTGGTTTAATCGTATCTCTCGATGAATCTAGACCTCAGGACCTTAGTGCCTACAAAACTGCGGTAGTAAAGATTAGTCCCATCCAAAAGGACAATCCCCTTACCAAAGTGGAAGCCGGTGCAAGTAAGGAAATCTCCAAAATCGTTCGGCTCCAATCGGCACTGAACTACGATAAATCATCGGCCGCCACCACTGAAAAACAAGTGATCTCCGAAAAATTGGCTTTGCTAAAGGCACTCGAAGACGTACAGCTAAAGCGTAAACTTCATGCCGATGATCCAGCCTTTGATCACGAAATTTGGACCCAAAAACAAAAAACTATAGAAGAAAAAGTAGTTCGCTCTACCCACTAATTCCACCTCGCTGTCAAAACCATAGTTGATGAAACACATAATTACCATCTCCTGCCTTACGTGTATCCTCAGCTTCTGTACCTCTCAATTAAGGGCCGACTGCCCTGTAAACGAATCCATCCTATTGGTATCTGAATCCTTTGAAGATCATGTGCCAGCAGATTGGGAATTACCTACCGCTCGTGATGGAGATTCATGGAGTGTCGATGCAAACCCAATTGGATATTATGCCAATCCTGGCGAAAACAAATGGTTGTACCTCAATGATGAGCGAAACGATAAAATAGGCACTGGAGAATTATTAACTGCTGCTTATGACCTATCCGCATTTCCCTCATTCTTGCAATTAGAGTTTGATTTCAATTTTCAAGAATATAGCGGTAAAGGCAACTACCAAATTGATATATGGGATGGTGATACTTGGCAAAAATTGCACCATGACAATCAAGATGTGATAGCTCATTTTACCATCGACATTACTGCCTATGCGAGTGAATCTGTCCGTTTTCGTTTCAAGTACGATGATGGTGAAACTTGGGGCTGGGGTATGGGCATTGATAATTTTCAAATTATCGGCCTGCCAGATGCTTGTGGCAATGGCATTTGTGATTATGGAGAAGTGCCAGGAGAGTGTGAAGATTGCATCGAACGCTTATTTGAGCCGAAGGCATGGATCGCGGCCGGAAAAGATATTCAGGGCCGATCTGTCAATTATCAAAACTTCAATGCCGCGGCAGCTTGCGATGATTGCTATGAAGCCGTAGAACTAGGTTTTGACTTCAACTTCTTTGGTGAAACCTATCAAAGCGCCTTTCTCAATGCCAATGGGAATCTCACTTTTGAAGATCCCTATGCTGCCTTTACGCCAGAAGCTTTTTGTTTGGCTGGTCCCAAAATGATTGCCCCCTTCTTTGCCGATGTCGATTTGACTAGGGGAGGGGAGGTAAATTATTATGCTGATCCTGAAGGGACTTATTTTATTGCTCGTTGGGAAGAGGTTGCCTTTTTTGGTTGTGAAGGCGAAGAGTGCGATCAACGCAATAGCTTTCAGATGATATTGACCAACGGCAAAATTCGAGCTGTGGGCGATTATATTTTACCGCTACATTCAAATATCCTCTTTGTCTATAGAGATATGCAATGGACTGCGGGCAAATCTTCTGGTGGAACTGGTGGTTTTGGCGGAGCTCCCGCAACCGTTGGTCTCAACCAAGGGGATGGCACGACCTGTGATGATTACGGCATTTTTGATCGGGATGGATATGCCTATTATGGCAATCACCAAGACGATCTGTGTACCGCCAACGCAGTTAGCCATTTGGATAATCATATGATTACTTTCAATGGAGTAGAGGGCCAAAATACCGTAGCCCTAGGGGAGATTGTGCTGAAAGGCCAAGAGTTAGAAGAGGGAGTAGAGTTGGTATGGTGTACCGATCTGATGGAGCATGCGGAGTTTTTTGTGCTAGAGCGAAGAGCTGGTGCCGATAATGCGGTTTATGAAGAAATAACCACGATCTATCCAGAGGACCCCCTCCTAAATCAACCCGGAGAGTACATCTATATTGATGAAAATGCCAAAGCTGACACCAACTATTACCGAATCACCCTCGTGCAATCCAATGGCGAATTGAATTATTCTCCAGTCGCGAAAATCGCATTTGGAGAAGCCGGCACGGGAACCTTCAATACCAGCTTGAATTTGGATGGGGTAGGCCCCAACCCATTGCAGGAACAGCTAAGTATTCGTTATTCGCTAAGCAGCAACAAAACCATCGAGTACAAATTACTAGATATGGCTGGCCGTATGATCCTCAGGGGCAGCCAAAACGGATTGGCAGGTGAAAATCATTTTAGCCTCAATTTGCCGCGCCTGAGCTCGGCCATGTACGTGATATCACTCACGGATGGGCAAGAGGTCGTCCACATGAATTTGATCAAAGAATAGCCCTCCCTTTTATAGAAGTAGCTTCTATCAAGTTTGACTTGGTAGAAGCTTTTTTTTATGCTTTTCGTTTCAGTAAGGCTACATTTTCGACATGGGCCGTCTGCGGAAACATATCCACTGGTTGTATCTTTAGGAGATCATATTGCTCCGCCATTAGCTGTATATCACGAGCTTGGGTAGCTGGTTTACAGCTTACGTAGATGAGATATTCGGGAGCGACTTTGAGGATTTGTTTGACCACTTTGGGATCCATGCCAGCTCTCGGTGGATCGGCGATGATTAGGTTGGGACTACCTTCCCGAGAGACTAGCTCATCGGTGAGGATTTTTTTCATATCTCCTGCGTAGAACGAAAAGTTGGGTAGCTCGTTGAGCTCTACATTGACTCGCGCGTCTCTAATCGCGTCTTCGACATACTCTATGCCTACCACTTTTTGCGCCAATTCGGAGACAAATATCCCGATACTACCGGTACCAGAATATAAATCATAAATTACCGGATGTTGACTTTGGTCTGTGGGCAAAGTCTCCTTTAAAAAGTCTTTGACGACTCCGTATAAGCGTTCCGCCTGGCGGGGATTCGTTTGAAAAAAGGATACCGGACTGATCCGAAATTGATATTCTCCTAATTTTTCGGTGATAAAAGGCTCCCCTCGCCAAATACGATATGGCAGGTCGGTATAGGAGTTGTTTTTCTTAGGATTGACGATCCAAACCCAATTGGTCACTTGAGGGAAGCGTTCCACAAGGTGGCTAAACATAGGATCTACCAAATCCAATCGATCATCCGCGACAATCAAGATTACCATCAATTCGCCATTAGCTTCCGTCGTACGGAACGCTAAGTTGCGGAGGAAGCCTTCGTGGGACTTCATATTATAAAAGGGATAATCATGCTCACGACCATAACGCACTACTTCGTTGCGTATATCATTGACGATAGGTTTTTGCAGTAGGCATTCTTCTATCTGGATGATCTTGTCAAAGATACGTGGCACATGATAGCCAAGGCTGCGTTGGTCAATGTCCTCGCGCTGCATGTCTGCCTTGCTCAACCAAGCTTTGTCGCTAAAGGAAAACTCCAGTTTATTGCGGTAGCCATAGGCAGTTTCATTGGATAAGATTGGCAATATCTCTCCAATCGGTACCTTGCCGATCCGCTGGATAGCTTCCACCACTTGCTTATGCTTTGCGGCTGTCTGGGCCTCATAGCTCATGTTTTGCCACTTACAGCCTCCGCAGACATCAAAGTGCTTGCAGGAGGGTTCGACACGGTCGGGAGAAGGAGTCAGGACTTCGGATACCTTCCCAATGAAAATCCCTTTTTGCTTACGGAAGACCTTTACCAGGGCCTTGTCGCCCGGAACGGCATCTTCCACAAAGATGACTTTTTCGTCTTCTTTGGCTACAGCTCGCCCATCAGTGGCAGCGTCTATGATATCTAAGGTTACCTCGTAAGGTATAAATCTTCTACGACCCATCTTGAGATGCAATTTTTTGGCTGCGCAAACTTAGGCATTTATTTGCTTAAGTAGGGTTCCAGCGATAAGTCAAGCTAAACATTAGGGTATTTTGTAGGGGATGGTTGGGGGAGAGGGGGATCCAAAAAGCGGCATCAAGATCAAAGCTTTTACTAACAATGCCAGCTCCAGTAGTCAATAAGTGGCGCCCTCCGCGCTCTGGAGCCTCATATTGCCATCCAAGGCGGAGGGACAAGTCCAAAACCTTAGAAATGGCTATTTGTGAACCTGCTAAGCCAAGCTTAAACTGCCAATCTTGCCAGTTTTCGCCCCTTGGTGCATCTCCAATTGATTGGACAGGGGCAAGCCATCCACTATTGATCTGGCTCAAATCGCGAGGAAGCATGAAATGCTCAAACTGATAGTTGAAGTTGAGTTGAGTATTGGGTCTGGAGAGAGTGCTTTGCCCTCCAATACGAAAAGTAGTAGGTAGGTAGCGATAGAAATCATCTCGAAAAGGAGAAACGGCCTCTGCCAAGTGTCTGGGGCCATAATCGTTGAGGCTCGCTCCAAAAATCCAATCTAGGCCCCAAAACTGCTGCTCTGTGCTGATCCCTGCGCTGAATCCGATGCCTCGACTATTTTTGATAGCTGTTTGGCCTAGCTCACTGCCTGCTTCTACGTAAGCGAGCGAAACACCCCATTGGAAGTGATTTCGCTTCTGAGCGTAGGATAGTTTGGGACTAAATTGATGAAATGGGTAGCTTGCGAAAGGACCACTAAAAAAACTGAAATCTGGCACACCTAAATGCTGGTAACTAAGCCCGATAGCGTGCTTCTCGTTGATTTGATAAG
>JBCAWW010000144.1:0-9191 GCA_038534415.1 Bacteroidota bacterium
ATTTAGTATACCATCAGAAAGAAATTTTAGGGCGATGAAAAATTCGGAGTTGATTTTTTGTCACACTCTATTAACTTGCTGGTAACAGCCCATTAAAAAAACGTTCATATGTCAATTAGCCCCGAGATTAAAGCACTTTTTGCTCAACTTCCCCCTAATGAGCAAATCCAATTCCTGCGGGAGTTAGAGCAATCCATCGATCAAACCCAAATTGCGACCACGCCCGGTAAAATCCGATTAGAAGTTTTACCCGCCAACAATGGGGATACCCTCGTTCTTGGTTTCCAAGCCGCCAACCAACAGATTCATCAAATTTGGATAGATGGCGGCCTCGTAAAATCTTATACCAATCACCATCAAGATTACCTCAAACGCCTACATCAGGCCGGAGGCAAAATTGATATCATGATGGTAACTCATATCGATCAAGACCATATCGGTGGCGTCTTGGCTTTTGCCAATGATGCCAGTATACCCGATACCATGGTTGATCAGTTTTGGTTCAACTCTGGTACGATCATCTCTCAGCATTTTGATGGAGAGGCCGACAACACTCGTGCGGTGGCGCTACCCGAATTAGGTGAGAACAGCCGTAGTATCAAGCAAGGGATTAATTTTGAAGCGTTTCTCAGCGAAACCAATCGCTGGCATGATACACCGATCATGCTCGGTCAGGTACATCGTCTAGGGGGAGCCAAAATGACAATCTTGACTCCCAACCGGCATTCGCTCGAAAAACTCAATAAAAAGTGGCAGGAAGAGCTAGATAGCGATCGGACCGCAGGCAGGAGAGATTATGATGAGGATCTCGCCGAGCTAGCCGCAAAAAGGCCCAAAGAAGACTCCTCCGTCGCTAATGAAAGCAGTATCGCCTTCCTTTTTGAACACGGCAGTGTCAAGATTTTATTATTGGGTGATGCTCACTCCTCCGATGTAGGAGCCGCCCTACAGTCTCTCGGCTACAGCAAATCCAACAAACTCAAAGTCGATGCCGTCAAACTTTCACACCACGGCAGTAAAGCCAGCAATACCTATGATCTTCTAGATCTGGTCGAAAGCCAAAAATATATCATCAGCACTGATGGAAGTCGCCATGGACTCCCCAACAAGGAAGCAATGGCTCGCATTATCCTCCACCCAGATCGCAAAAAAGAACAAAAGATTTCCTTCATTTTCAATTTCGATAATGATACCTTAAGAGGTGTCTTCAAGGATGAAGAAATGGAGGCCCATAACTTTGATTGTGTGTTTCCAGAACCTGATCAACAGGGCGTTGCCTTGGACTGGACTACCCAAGTATAGTCAAACGTTCGCGTAGCGCCATTACACTACTACTATATGCTACGCTCTCAAGCCTGGTTTGGCAAAAAAGACAAAATGGGGTTCATCTACCGCTCGTGGATGAAAAACCAAGGGATACCTGATGCCTCGTTTGATGGTCGTCCCGTAATCGGGATCTGCAATACTTGGTCTGAACTCACTCCGTGCAACGCTCATTTTAGAGAGCTCGCTGAGTATGTCAAGCGAGGGGTTTACGAAGCCGGAGGCTTCCCTCTTGAGTTTCCTGTCACCTCCTTGGGCGAAACCCTCATGCGTCCCACTGCCATGCTCTTTCGCAATTTAGCGGCTATGGACACCGAGGAAACCCTGAGAGCCAATCCACTCGATGGGGTCGTCTTACTATGCGGCTGCGACAAAACCACCCCTTCCACAGTAATGGGGGCCGCGAGTGTCAACCTGCCAACTCTCGTTGTTTCGGGAGGAGCCATGCTCAACGGTAAGTTCAAAGGGGAAGATATAGGGTCGGGCACGATGGTATGGAAGTTTAGTGAGGAGCTACGGGCCGGCCGCATGTCTCCTGCTGAGTTTTCGATGGCCGAGGCCTGTATGTCCCGCAGCCGTGGCCATTGTATGACCATGGGTACCGCTTCTACCATGGCTTGTATGGTAGAATCTCTGGGACTTACCCTGCCTGGTGGTGCTGCCATACCAGCAGTAGACGCTCGTCGTCGGGTATTGGCTCATGAAGCAGGAAATCGTATCGTCGAAATGGTCCACGAAGACCTCAAAATTGGTGATATCCTCACTCGCGAAGCCTTCGAAAACGCCATCAAAGTCAACGCTGCCATCGGCGGCTCCACCAATTTTATCATCCACTTGTTGGCGATCGCTGGTAGGGTGGGGATAGATCTCGATCTCAAAGATTTTGATAGACTCAGCCAAGGCATCCCACTCTTGGCCAACCTCATGCCCTCGGGCAAATATTTGATGGAGGACTTTTACTACGCTGGTGGATTACCCGTCGTCATCAAAGAATTGGGGGAGATGCTGCACACAGACGCGATTACCGTCAACGGCAAAACCCAAAAAGAAAACAATCAAAAGGCCGAATGCTATAATCGAGACGTTTTGGGTACGCTCCAATCCCCCATCAATGAGGCTGGCGGGGTAGCAGTTGTATATGGCAATCTCTGCGAAAACGGAGCAGTCATCAAACCTTCGGCGGCCAGCCCAGCCTTGATGCAGCATCGTGGCAAAGCGGTAGTGTTTAAAAACAATGATGATTATCACGCCCGCATCGACGATCCTGAACTAGAGATAGACGAAAACTCCATCATGGTGCTGCAAAATGTAGGCCCCAAAGGTTTTCCCGGCATGCCAGAAGTAGGTAATATGGGACTCCCCAAAAAGCTTCTCAAAAAAGGCATTACAGATATGGTACGTATCTCGGACGGTCGCATGAGTGGCACGGCTTATGGCACCGTTTTCTTGCACGTATCGCCCGAATCCGCCATTGGAGGCAATCTAGCTTTGATTGAGGAGGGTGACTGGATTGAGGTAGACGTAGACAATCGCAGATTGCATTTGGAGGTGAGTGATGCCGTCCTTGCCGAACGCCGCGCTCGCTGGCAAGCCCCTGAAGGTCCCAATCCCAGAGGGTATGTAAAGCTCTACGTAGACCACGTCAATCAGGCTCATGAAGGTGCAGACCTAGACTTTCTCATCGGTAAGTCAGGCGCTGGCGTGCCTAAGGATAATCATTAAGTTTTTTTTCCCTGCTTCGCAGAACGCTACTCTCTCTCAGCGGTGCATATCCATCTCACTCCCAGAGATAAGCGTTCCGCGAAGCGGTAATCCAAAACAAAATCATCACAATGGAACCTACTACTCCCAAAAAACAATCTCGCCGCCGCTTCCTACAAAATAGTGGCGCCCTCGCCGCAAGCGGTCTCTTACTCAGCCCCAAGGTTTGGGGATTTCCGGCTATCATCGACCGATATGGCAAACCCAATTCGGTGATCAATGGCGTCCAAATTGGCGTCATTACCTATTCGTTTAGGAGCATGAGCAATGATGCCGAATCTACCCTCAAATACTGTGTAGACAGCGGTATAAGCGCCATCGAATTGATGGGTTGGACGGCTGAGCCCTTCGCAGGTATGCCTGAAAATCCCTACCCTAGACGGCGGGGTCCAAAACAAAAAGGCCCCCTGACCGAGGAGCAGAAAAAAGAAGCTGCCGAACGCAAAAAAGGCAGAGCTGCCTATGCCGCGGAATTGGCAAAATGGAGAGCAGAAGTTTCAATGGAAAAATTTGAGCAGCTCCGCAAAATGTACAATGAGGCGGGAGTCAGTATTTACGCCTGGAAACCCAATGCATTAGGCGAGAAGAACACCGATGCCGAAATCCTCTATGCCTTCAGAGCGGCCAAAGCCTTGGGAGCCAGTCATGTGACGGTAGAACTCCCGCGTTCTGCGAAGCAGTCCAAGCGACTCGGCAAACTAGCCAAACAAGAAAAGGTCAATATTGGCTATCACGGCCACCTTCAGCAGACCTTCACTGCTTGGGACAAAGCCATGAAACAATCTTCTTATAATGCTGTAAACATCGATATCGGGCATTATACCGCGGCCGGTTTTGATCCCCTTCCCTTCCTAGAGGCCAAGCAGCAGAAAATCCAGAGTATCCACCTCAAAGACCGGCAGTCCAAAGCCAATGGCCAAAAAAATCTGGCCTGGGGATCAGGTGATACCCCTATCACAGAAGTTCTGCAGATGATGCGCGACAAAAAATTTAGCTTCCCTGGCACCATCGAACTCGAATACAAAATCCCCGAAGGCTCTGATGCCGTCAAAGAGGTGCAAAAATGCCTCGAATATTGCCGCAAAGCCTTAGAAGCCTAATAACTTATATCGACGCAAAATCCCTATCTTTGCTATATGAGTAGGATACCCCAAAACGTAGTAGATCAAATCTACGCCGCAATGGACATTGTGGATATAGTGGGGGATTATGTCCAGCTCAAAAAAAAGGGCGCCAACTTCTGGGCTTTATCGCCTTTTTCCAACGAAAAGTCGCCCTCCTTTGCCGTCAATCCGGTCAAAGGCATTTACAAGGATTTTGGGGCTTCGGGTAAAGGTGGCAACGCCATCAACTTCCTCATCGAGATGGAGGGCTACACCTATGTGGAAGCGCTCAAACATGTTGCCAAGCGCTATGGCATCGAAGTCCCTGAGATAGAGGAAAGTCCAGAAGAAAAACTGACCCGCGACAAACGGCAAAGCCTTTTCATTGTCAATGAGTTTGCGGCGCAGTTTTTTCAGCAGCAGTTGCTCGAATCCGAGGAGGGTAAGCAAATCGGGCTGAGTTACTTTAAGGAGCGTGGTATCCTTGACGCCACAATCGAAGAGTTTCAATTAGGTTATGCAGCCGATAGTTGGGATACCTTTGCCAAGGCTGCTACCAAGCAGCAGTTCAATGATGATTATCTCATAGAACTAGGGCTCAATAGTCGCTCTGAGAAAACCAAAAAACTGATTGACCGCTTTAGAGGCAGGGTGATGTTTCCGATCCTAAGTCCAGTGGGCAAGGTGCTGGGATTTGGTGGACGTATCCTTAGCCAGCGCAAAGATGTCGGTAAATACATCAACTCACCTGAGTCTGATATTTACCACAAAAGTCAAGTATTATACGGCCTTTACCAAGCCAAGAAAGCCATCCGTGATGAGGATCTCTGCATCATGACGGAGGGTTATATGGATACCATTGCTTTGCATCAAAATGGTATCAAGCATGTAGTCGCTTCCAGCGGAACGGCTCTCACCCTTGAGCAAATACGCTTGATTCGTCGTTTTACCCGCAATGTCCTCATGATTTATGATGGCGACAATGCTGGGATTAAGGCAGCTACCAGAGGGATAGATTTGCTCCTCAAGGAGGAAATGAATGCGCAGGTGCTGATTTTGCCAGATGGCCATGATCCGGATTCCTACGTCAATGATAAGGGTTCGCAAGCATTTTTAGACTTCATCAAAGCTGAAGCCTTGAGCTTCATTGACTTTAAGATGCGGATCTTAAGTGCAGACAAAAATATCAAAGATCCCGTCGTCCAATCTGAGATCGTCAAGGGATTAGCTGATACTTTGGGTTATCTGCCAGACATGGTGCAAAGGCAGATGTTTATCAAGCACGTAGCCCAACGCATGGAGATCAGCGAAAGTCTGATGACCCATGCTGTAGAAGAAGCATTGAAGGCGCACAATAAGCTGGATATGCGCGATCGCAGGCGACGTGAGTCAGCGACCAATTATCCTCCGGGCATGCCACCGCCACCTGAGGTGGCAGAGGTAAAGGACCTCAAAGCTTTTGAAAAGCTAGAACTCGCCAATCAAGAGAAAGAGCTCCTAAGAGTATTGATCAATTATCCCGGCGAGGGATTTGCCGAAGAGAACGCGATTTTGGAAGATGCTGCGGGCAATCCCTTAGAAGTTGAGAAGATCCCTTTGATGGATTTCTTTGTCGAGGAGCTTGAAGATATTGCCTTTGAGAATTCTAATTTTGAAAAACTCAAGGTCTTGATTTTTTCTGAATATAGTGAGCAAGGAAATGTAGATATCAATCGCTACCTCAACCATGAAGATGATGATATCCGCAAACTCGTTTCAGATCTGCTCGTTCCTCGGCACGAGATCAGTCCCGGCTGGCGCAAACACGGTGCCTATGTACTCGACCTAGACTCTGACTTACGCAAAACGGTGCAGGGCCCGCTCTTTCACTACAAAAGCAAGAAAATCGATCGTCTGATCCACGAAAGTCGGGACAAAGTCAAGGAAGCTCAGGATCAAAAAGATGCCGAACAGCTCGACTATTGGCTAGAAATCAATATGCACCTCCTCCAAATGCGGCGAGAAATCCATGAAAAATTAGGAACCGAGGGAGCAATCTCTGCTGCAGATGGCCGTTTGTAGGACGGCAAGCCTAAATTTTCGTATTTTTACCCTATGGAAAAAAGCTTAACGCCAGCTCGCATTGTACAGGAGCTGGATAAATATATCATTGGTCAGGCAGACGCAAAAAAATCCGTGGCCATTGCCCTACGCAACCGTTGGCGCAGGCTCAACGCAAGGGAGGAAATACGCACAGAGATCATCCCGAATAATATCATGATGATTGGCCCTACTGGGGTCGGTAAGACAGAGATTGCACGCCGTTTGGCCCAATTGGCTGAGGCTCCATTTATCAAGGTCGAAGCCTCTAAGTTTACCGAAGTAGGCTATGTAGGCCGAGATGTCGAGAGTATGGTGCGCGACCTCGTCGAACAATCAGTCAATCTCGTACGAACTGAGCAAAAGGCAAAAATCCGAGAACAAGCCCTCATCAATGCCGAGGAGCAGATTCTCGATATCCTCATACCTCCCATTCGCAAACGCAAAGACAAAGCGGCGGTGCGTTACACCGAAGGGGAAGACAATAGCATAGGCTTCGAAAGTCCTTCTAAATACTCAGATGATGAACTCAATGAGCGCACGCGCGATAAGTTTCGCGAGAAACTCAAAGCCGGTGAGCTCGAAGAGCGCGAGATAGAAGTCGAAGTTGTCGTGCCGACCCACAATGTCCAAGTCATGGGTCCAATGGGCATGGACGGTATGGATGGCTTACAGGATATGCTTAGCGGCATGATCCCCAAAAAGAAAAAGACCCGCAAAATGCCGATCAAAGATGCTCGCGAGTACCTCGCGGATGAAGAAGCATCAAAATTGATCGATATGGATGCGGTAACACGCGAAGCCATCGAAAGAGCAGGCAATAGCGGTATCATCTTTATAGACGAAATCGACAAGGTAGCCGTATCCAGCGAAGGTCGTGGTGGGGCAGACGTTTCCCGACAAGGGGTACAAAGAGACCTACTTCCCATCGTAGAAGGTTCAACCGTCAACACCAAGCACGGCACTATCAAGACGGATCATATCCTGTTTATCTCTGCGGGTGCCTTTCATGTAGCCAAACCTTCTGACTTGATTCCAGAGCTACAGGGACGCTTTCCTATCAGAGTCAATCTTGATTCTTTGACTAAGGACGATTTTGTCAAAATCCTCACTCAGCCTCGCAATGCTTTGACTCGCCAATATCAAGCATTGCTTGAAAGCGAAGAAGCAGAGCTAGAGTTTACGGAAGATGCGATTGATCTAATGGCGGAGATGGCCTACAATGTCAACCAAAATGTGGAGAACATTGGAGCGCGGCGCTTGCATACTATCATGAGCAATTTGCTTGATCAGATTTTGTTCGAAGTACCTGATTTGAGCATTGAACGCAAGTTTGTGATCACCGCAGACTTTGTCCAAGAGAAGCTAGGGGCTGTCGTGCAGCAAAAAGACCTTAGTCAGTATATCCTTTAAGCATGGGTCGCAAACCCACGGAGAAGAAACGCAAAAACAATCCCGCGCTCAAAGAGCGTTGGGCGGCGAAAGTGAGTCCCTTATTGCTAGAAAACGGGATTCGGCAATACACCATGGATGACATTGTGCAGGAGCTAAATTGCTCCAAGGCCACGCTCTATAAGTACTTTGCTCAAAAAGGGGAGCTCGTCAAAGCGGTGGTTCAGCGCAAGATCAATCAGATTGCGGTTTTTGCCCCTATCCTACGTGATACCAATCGGCCCTATATGCAGCGTTATCACGAAGCTGTTAGCGCGGCTAGTCTCGAAATGGCTGGCATTTCGACTACCTTTTTGGATGACCTTAAGCAGCTTTACCCTGACCTATGGAATCTAGTGCAACAGTTACAAGAGCTCGCATTTCAAGCGCTGACGGACTTTTACAGGGAAGGGATCGAAGGAGATTTACTGCACGCCGAATTAGATCCAGAGGTCTTAGCCCTCACCGACAAACTATTTATCGTTGCGATTTCAGACCCCGACCAACTGAGTGGTAAAAACATAGATCTTAAGACGGCCTTTGATGCCTTCCAGCTCACAAAGCTCAAAGGCATTTTTAAAGCATAAATATATCAGGACGGATGTATTTTATTGCCGATGTCCGTCGTTCTTTAAAATAAAACTTCCAAAACAATGAACACCTCTCTTTCCCAAGCAAAAACACTCAAACGCTTTTTTTGCCTTTTTCTCGTTCTCTTATTTGCCTTTCCCGCTCAAGCTCAAATCCCAAGCACGCGTCGTCTCAAAGATCGTGTCAATCGCAATCTAGAAGAGCGTATCCTCAAGAAAGTGGATGAAGCCGTCGACAAAGTACTCGATGAAGTTGAAGAATCCGCAGAGGAAGCCGCCGAAGAAGAGGCAAACGAAAGGGCAGAAAATGGAGAAGGCGTTTCTGGCGAAGTAGAAAATGCTGAAGTTACCGTTGTTAGAGACAATAGCCCCTACGAAGCCATCCCTAATGATTTCGTTGGCACCTTCAAGATGAAAATGGAGATGTCCAAAAAGGGCAAAGCAGACAAAAATGGTCCTACTTACACCACCTATGTATTTGAGGAGTGGCGCACCGCTATCCTAATCGAATCTCCTGACACAGAAGCAGATGGAGTAACGATGATTGTCAACATCAAGGACAATACTATGACCACGAAGATGGATTCTGATGGTAAGCCAACCGCTGTTACCATGAAGCGCCCTCGTTTCAAAACCACGGTAGAAAGTAAGCATGAAGAAGAGGAAATTACCATCACGCCAACTGACGAGTACGAAACCATCAATGGTTACCGTTGCCGCAAATACTTGATAGAATCTCCTGATGGAAACGGAGAGTTTTGGGTTACTAACGAGCTCGATATGAATTATATGACCTTGATGCAAAGCATGAATGTGATGGCCACGCAGAAAAAAGGAGATCAAAGTACTCCTGCCGCTAACATTTACGGTATCGATGGCTTCCCAATGCGTTCAAAGTACATCA
>JBCAWW010000145.1:0-9161 GCA_038534415.1 Bacteroidota bacterium
AGCTAAAATTACTGCTTCAGTTAAATCCAACCAAACATTTTTGCAAATGTTTCCATACTTATAATCTATTATTAATATATCGAGCCTCTGCTCGCTCAATAATAAGCGAGATTTTCCCCCTTCGGCTGACGCAAAATCCTTAGTTTTACATAATGCTCAGGGATTTAAAATATTTTTTTCTGATTTCACGCCCAATGAATGTCCTGATATCGGTCATTTCATTTGCGGTGGCTTGCTTCATTGCGACTGAGCATTCGTTTGCTTTTTTGAGTGATCTCCCCTTCTGGGGAACGGTTCTCACCATTAGCATCATTGCTAGTGCCGGTTATTGGATCAATGATGTCTATGATTTTCGCATCGATCGCATCAACAAACCCGGCAAATTGGTGGTCAATGCCATTTTATCAGGCAAGAAAGTGCTTACGGGCTATTTCCTCGCCAATATGGGGATCTTGATGTTTTCTTTTTGGTACCTCGGTGTCAAGACGGCTCATTATCAAGTTACCTTTATCAACTTCCTATCCGTATTGATGTTGTTTGTCTACGCTAGTTATCTCAAGCGAGTAAGCGTTGCGGGCAATTTAGTGATCGCCTTTTTGACCGCTTTGGTCGTCATTTTGGCGGGCTATCTCTATCAAGTCAATATTGGGCTGACCTGGATGATTGTATTTGCTTTCGAGATTACCTTTATCCGAGAGATCATCAAAGATATAGAGGACATAAAGGGGGATTTAAAATTCAACCTACATACTCTGCCCATCCAGATTGGTATCCAACGTACCAAAATAGTTTTGTATCTATTGTATTCTGCCTTTTTGATTAGTTGTTATCTGCCGGTGATCATGCATTATCTACGGCATCAGGCCTGGCTAGGGGAATATCTCATTAGCTCAGTGATATTGGTACAAGCACCGACGGTATATTTGATCTATTTATTGCGCGAAGCCAAAGAAACCAAAGACTATAGCCTGCAAAGTGCTTATCTCAAGTATCTCATCTTTTTAGGGTTGGTTACGCTATATTTTTTGTAGGAGCTGCTTCGCAGAACGCTTATTTCGGGACTCACCCACAAGGGGATTCGAACTAGAGCTACTGGCGGGCCTATAATAAGCGTTTTGCGAAGCAAAAGCCCTTAGCTTGACGCCTATGTGATTCATCGGGATTGTAGCTATGACAAAAGGACAAAGATCAGGCAGCAGCCCCAAGCTCTCAACCGTACTTTTTTAGGGCGTGCCTCCTTTAAAGGCTACGGATTGGACATATCTTTTACGAATAGCCAAAAATCACATCTGTAAAAAATGTTTAAAAATATGATAGTCAGTGATTTATGCCCTGAAGCATCCCCTTTTCGCTGAGTATCCCCTTCCAAGGGATTAGCGAGATGAGTTTATCCTGCCTCCCGATGAATCGGGATTTTGAAGGGTCTATTTAGGTGGAAGGGATGTTTAAAGGCTCAGAAACGTGTTTGTTCAATTGTATTCCACTTTGGAAAATACTTATGTACAAACGCTAGCCTTTAAAGAGAAGCGTTCCACGAAGTGGAAAACGATCAAAAAATCCTCCTCGAACAAAGTAGGAGAGCCGGAATCTTGGGGATAAAAGCGTTCCGCGCAGCAGCAAAAACCAAAAAAGTGGCGACACAAATCTGCGCCGCCACTCCTGTTTTACACAAAGAATTTTTATTCGATCACGATTTGGCGAGTGATCCTTCTTTCCCCATTGCGGAAAGCGAGCATATAAAGCCCACTGCTCAGTCCTGCGACGGAAAGCTGGAAGCGATTTTCGCCAATGGGTAATGTGGGGTATTCCGCTGTGCGAACGCTTTGGCCCGTAAGCGAATAGAGCGTCAACTCACTGGTTTGAGCGTTGAGCAAGGTCGAACGGAAACTAAAATAGAGCTGGTCCTGCACCGGATTGGGATAGACGGCAATATCACGGAAGCCGAGTTCATCTTCTAAACCTACGCTACAAGCGCCACCAGCGGTATCTCGATAAACGACTACATAGTTGGCCGATAGCGCATAGCAAGCACTAGAAAGGGCGGCCGTAGCCGCGGTATCCCCAAGGCCAACAAGCACATCGCCCGTAAAGGATAAGCCCCAAACCCAGCATTCGCCACCGCCCGCATTGCTAAAGTCTACCATATTGCTTGGCGGTAAACCTAAGATTTTGGTCGCGGTATCAGTAACCACATAGGTAAAACTACCTCCTGTAGCGCCACCGACTGATTGGAAGTCAAGTATATCTGGATCGCCATCACTCACACAAACTCTTGCCGTATCGAGCCCATCAGCGGTCAATACTTCTCCCCCTGAAAGCGAATCTCTAAAGATCACCACAAAGTTGTCTGATAAATCATAGCAACCGTCGGTCAAGTCTACCATGCTGGCAGTGTCGCCTACTTGAGCGACAATATTGCCGGTATAGGAGAGGCCCCATACCCAGCATTCCCCTACACCCGCACCTGAAACATCAACACTGTCGCTGCCTGGAACTCCCAAAATCACCGCATTGTTGTCGGTTACGACATAGCTGAACTTGGGGCCTGCGGTATTGGAGCTATCCATCACAAAAATGCCATCATCGTCTCCACCAGGGTTGAAGGGGCAGTAGTAAACGGTATCCATATTCATCTCGGTGGTGATTTCTCCGCCATTTATCGAGTCTCGGAACGCCACCACATAGTTATCTGAAAGGTCATAGCAGCCATCGGTCAGTTGAGTTGTGGCGGCATTGTCGCCCGGCTGTGCTAGCACATTGCCAGTATAGTTCAAGCCCCAAACCCAGCATTCACCGATACCCGCGCCGCTAACATCAATCATATCCCCTCCGGGCAAAGCCAGGATGATCCCTTGATTGTCAGTAATAACATAGTTAAAGTTCTCGCCACCGAGGACATTGAGGCTATCTACGCGAAACATCCCAGTCCCGCCTCCGCTGCCATCGAGACAGTAGTAAACAGTATCTTGGCCTGCAGCCGTCAATATCTCGCCAGCACTGATAGCTTCCCGAAAGACCACCACAAAATTGGAGGAGAGATCAAAGCATTCATCAGAGAGGGCCACTTGAGAGGCGTCATCTCCGACTTGAGCGGTGAGCATACCTGTATAAGAAAGACCCCAAACCCAGCATTCTCCGGGAGGTGCCTGAGAAAAGTCGACAAGGCCATCATCTGATAAGCCCAATATAACTGCATTCGCATCGGTTACTACATAGGTATAATTCGCATTTGAATTGCCAGTGCTGTCAAAGGCGATGACTGCACTCTGTTGGCTACTACCAATACAGACAAAAGCTGTGTCTTGGCCTGCTTCTGTCATCACCATGCCTCCCCCGGCGGTATCGCGGACGACTCTGATAAAGTTGTCTGAAAGATCAAAACAACTATCAGAAAGTGCTACTTGAGCGGCATTGTCGCCTATCATAGCCGTAAGGTTCCCAGTATAGGCTAAGCCCCAAATCCAGCATTCACCAATACCAGCACCATCGAGATTGATGCTGTCGCCAGTTAGTACTGTTAAAATGGTGGCATTGGCATCGGTTACGACATAAGAATAATTGACTGTAGAGCTCGTGCTACTATCGGCCCGAATCCAATCTGGGAGCCCATCGCCGGGACAGGTATATACAGTCCCCAGTCCATCTTCAGTCAAGACTGAACCTCCATCTATGCCTGCACAAAGAGAGAAATACTGATCCCCACCAATATTACTAAAATCTACATTACGGGGTTCTCCTAGATTTGCCTGGCCATTGCCAATACCGCAGAGAACCTGGTTGGATAAAAAATCGTGGCCACCGCCATTGACAAAAGCCGTAATGCGGATCAAGCCCATGGGATTGCCGATCTCACTGAGGGGGATTGACCACTCGATCCCTGTGTTTACTGCAGCAGGGTTGCCTAGCATCATATCGCTTACCCCCATCACATTAGAGTTGTCAATGGCAATGGTACCGCCGTTTACAAGGCTTTGGACATTTCCTAGCCCACCGCCTAAAAAGGTGCCCATACCACCTGACCCATCGGTCGGAGCAGTGTTGGCATATAATTCATAAGGAGAGTTGCCGCCACTGGCAGTGAAATAATAATTGGCAAAAAAATCGTTGTCGAAGACCAGCCCATTGTTATTGCCATCATCTCCCATCCGATTGAGGCCGTTGAAGTCAACATCAGGATTGGTACCTAGGAGACGATTTTGGCCGCCTGGCTGGGCGTCGATAAAGATTTCTAGCTTGTTGAAATTGGTTTCAAGATTGCCTGACAAAAATAGGTAGAGCATGCCTCCGTCTACCACTGCATAGGCAGCGTCTAGCTCAGAGCCATTGGCTATGTCGATGGCTGGATTGTTATTGTCGCCAAATCCGGTTGTATTGTTTTGCACACATAAAGCGGCTCCATATTGAGGATCTAGCGTTCCGTCAACGACGATAGTAGAATAACTCCCTAGCGGAAAAGGAGTCGCAGCAGTTGCATTACTAGTTTCTCCATCCAAGGCATTAGGGCCGCTATAGCTAAAGTTTGCTGGCACAAAAGTCGATCCGTCGGGCCCTGTACCTCCGGCTCGGTATGCCCAACCATCTAGATACTCCCACGCTTGACCAGAACCATCTACATTGATATCGCCAAAGACATCGACCACGGTGCTGTAACGAAAGAGTTCAATCGCGTCGTCTCCGTTGATTAAGGCCGAAGATCCGCCATCTACATTGGCGGGGAAACCAAAAAAGCCGGTAAACTGATCAATGTCTGAGGTGACATAAAAAAAGCTGCCAGCAGCCATACTTGTGTGGGGCAAACTGAATTCGATTCCGTCAGTACCACCCCCATTATTAGCTGCGCCAAGACCATAAATGCCGAGATCGGGGATATCAGAAAGCGCGAAAAGCTCGATCGCCTTGGGAGTTCCTCCTGTGAGAGGACCATCCACGACACCCGTAATGATCAATTGAGCCCAGCTCATGCTAGCGCTCAATAAAATACTCGCAGTAAAAAGTAGTAATCGTTTCATCGAGTTATAGTAATCAGTTTGTGATAGGGAAAAGTACAAGTATAGGAAATGTAGTCGTCTGCAAAAGACTTACTAAAGAATTTTTCTTACTTCCAGATTTTGGATTGAGGGTATTATATTTACCGTCCACTTTCTCGATTGTTATGAATACAAAATATATAGCGAAAATCGCCGGCGAACTCAGTTTGCAGCAAAGGCAGGTCAATGCCACGCTTCAATTGCTGCGTGAGGGCGCGACCATACCCTTTATGGCCCGCTACCGCAAAGAAGTCACAGGCAGCCTTGATGAAGTCCAACTCGGTCAGATTAGAGATCGCTCAGAACAGTTAGAAGCCTTAGATAAAAGGAGAGAGTCGATCTTAAAATCCTTGGAAGAACGCGAACTCTTGACCGATGCGCTAAAATCAGCCATCAACAAGGCGGATTCTCTCAATACCTTAGAAGATATATACCTGCCTTATCGACCCAAGCGGCGGACCCGTGCGACCATCGCCAAAGAAAGAGGACTGACGCCTTTGGCGCAGGCGATTGCAGAGCAGAGAGGCAATTATGATCCCTATACAGAAGCGGAGGCTTTTGTTGATCCCGAAAAAGAGGTGCCTGATGTAGCAGCGGCTTTGCAAGGAGCCCGTGATATCATCGCCGAATGGACCAATGAAGATGCTGATGCGCGAGCGAGAATGAGGATTTTGTTTATGAACAAAGCCATCGTCAGCGCTAAAGTGATGCGAGGCAAAGAGGAGGAAGGGATCAAATACAAAGATTATTTTGAGTGGAATGAAGGCATTGCAAAAATCCCTTCTCACCGTTTGTTGGCCATGCGCCGCGGCGAAAAGGAATTGATTCTTTCACTCTCCATCCGCCCTGAGGAAGAAGAGGCTGTAGCCCTCCTAGAGCGACAATTTTTGCAAGGCCACAGTCCAAGTTCTGAGCAGCTTAGCCTTGCGATCAAAGATGCCTACAAACGCCTCATGGGCCCCTCCATGGAAACGGAAGTCCGAGTGGCCACTAAAGATAAAGCAGACGAAGAGGCCATCAATGTATTTGTCGAAAATCTCCGTCAACTGCTGCTAGCGGCACCCATCGGAAAAAAACGCATGTTGGCTCTAGATCCGGGATTTCGTACGGGTTGCAAAGTAGTCGCCTTAGATGAACTCGGCAATCTGAAAGAAAATACCGCCATCTACCCGCATCCGCCGATCAACAAAAGTAGTGCCGCCACCGCGATCATTCATGACTTGGTGGCAAGGCATAATATCGAAGTGATTGCTGTTGGTAATGGGACCGCCGGTCGTGAGACCGAAGCATTTTTGGGAACCATAGGTTTGCCCAAAGAAATCCCCATCGTGATGGTGAGCGAAAGTGGAGCTTCTATTTACTCGGCCTCACAAGTTGCGCGAGAAGAGTTCCCTGATCAAGATTTGACGGTGAGAGGGGCTGTTTCGATCGGGCGTCGTTTGATGGACCCGCTAGCGGAACTCGTAAAACTGGATCCTAAATCGATCGGTGTAGGCCAGTACCAACATGATGTCGATCAAAATGCTCTCAAAAAGAGTCTAGATGATACCGTGATCAGTTGTGTAAACGGAGTAGGGGTAGAGGTCAATACAGCTTCCAAGCAATTGTTGACCTATGTCTCTGGCTTAGGCCCTTCTTTGGCCCAAAATATTGTGAAGTATCGTGCCCAGAACGGTCCGTTCCAGAGCCGGAAGGCTTTGAAAAAAGTGCCTCGCCTTGGCGATAAGGCTTTTGAGCAAGCTGCCGGCTTTTTGCGCATTCGGGGTGCCAAAAACCCTCTCGATAGTAGTGCAGTACACCCCGAAAGCTACAAGATCGTCGAGCAAATGGCCAAAGATTTGGGCGTGAGTGTAAGCGACCTCGTCGAACAGGAGCCGCTACGCAAGCAAATCCAGTTGCAAAAGTATGTGAGCGATACGGTAGGCCTACCTACCCTCAAAGATATCATCGAAGAGCTCGCTAAACCAGGGCGTGATCCCAGAGAGCAATTTGAAGTTTTTCAGTTTGCTGTCGGCGTCAATGATATCAACGATCTGCATGAGGGGATGGTCCTACCGGGGATCGTAACCAATATTGTCGATTTTGGGGCCTTTGTCGATGTGGGAGTTCACCAAGATGGTTTGGTTCACTTGAGCCAGATGGCATATAAGTATATCAAACACCCAACTGAGGTGGTCAAAGTCCACCAAAAAGTACAAGTCAAAGTGATTGGCTTAGATATAGGGCGTAAACGTATCAATCTGAGCATGAAGCTGGAAGATCGCCCCCAAGAAAGCCGCGATCGCGGCCCTAGACGAGACCGAGAGCGAAACAATAATCGCGGCCGTAATCGTACTACTAATAATCGTGCTCGCCGAGAAGATAAGCCTTCAATCGAGCAAAGCGAGTTTTTTAGACCCAAAAAGCAGCAACGCAAAAAGGGCAAAAACTAAAAAGCCGCAAAGCCTCCGTTTTTAAGCTAAATCCAAAAAATTGAACAGGCGCTAAGTCAATTAAGCCCTTTTGGAGGATGCTTGAGGAGCGATTAACTAAATATCTTGGCTGAGTGTGTGGGTTCTTATCGTCCCGAAAACGATTAGACGCAGCGTTCCACGCAGTGGCGACACTATCAAAACGCTGGGCCAAGCGCTCTATATTTTCAGGATCCATCTGATCCATTACTCCCCCAAATCGTGAAAATGCAGTGGAGAAATCCAAGGAGGTCCTGCCTTTGAGGCTTGCTCCCGATGCTAAGGGATTTCCTTGTGCTCCGGTTATCAGCGAGATTTGCTTCCCCCCCATCAGCTCTTTGATCTGGATTTCGGCATAGCCATCGGCAAAAAGAGCGATGCGTTCGTCAAGGGCGACCTCCACCGAAACTGCATTTGCCTCAGGAATAATGGCTACTACCCTACCCGCTTGGTATCCTCTCACCACTACGGGATCTCCTTCGAGCAGCCCATTGACTTGCTGAAAGGAAAGGAAATACTGCTTCTCGGGCGGCGCAAAAAGGCTAGTCCGATTGACCCAAGCAACGACCAGATAGGCTAGCACAAGTCCAGCTAACAGTGTGAGTCCCACTTTAATTTCACGTTTCATAGGTCTAGCGATTGACCCAAACCATCTCTTGCGAACGGGTGATATGACTAAAATAACGACTCAAGACA
Organism: Bacteroidota bacterium; assembly: GCA_038534415.1. Lineage (GTDB taxonomy): Bacteria > Bacteroidota > Bacteroidia > J057 > J057 > JBCAWW01. The sequence goes on from JBCAWW010000145.1 coordinate 8,174, forward strand.
AAGAGCCAATCCGAAAGGCGATTGAGAAATTGCATAATCAAGGGATCCATTTCTTGCTGATCGCTAAGTTCCACGACGCGGCGTTCCGCACGGCGGCATATACAACGAGCAATATGGGCCAAAGAATTGGCTTGATGACCGCCAGGTAAGATGAAGTTTTTGAGCGGCAATAACTCCTTTTCCATCTTATCGATCGAAAGTTCAAGCAGGCGGATATCCTCCTCCTTTAGTTCAGGTAGTTTGAAATTAGATTTTTCGGCATCATTGGCAAGTAATGAGCCAATCGTAAACATGTGATGCTGAATCACTTGAATCAAGGGGCGAAACTCGATCGCTTCTGCTTGGTCATGAATCAATCCCAGGTAGGCATTGACTTCATCAACGGTCCCATAGGCTTCGATGCGAAGGTCATATTTAGGTACTCTCGTCCCACCGAGGAGAGAAGTTTTGCCGGTATCGCCTTTCTTGGTATATATCTTCATTTGAGGATTGCTTAGTGTAGGGTTAGCGTAATGATTTATTCGGGAATATTGAGGCTATCAGAATTGGCATCTTGGAGCAAAGGATTGGTTTGCGTCGTCTGTAGATCAATAAAATTTAGGCCGATTTGGCGCTTATTTTCATTGAGAACCAAGCGCACCTCCATATTGTTGGTAAAAGAGGTGTATCCAGACCAAATTTGTTTTTCGTAGGAGCCATCTGACAGCCCATATCGCTCATTGAGGTAGGCTTCCAGCTCAGCATATATCCGAGCGGTTTCGACCTCATCCTGTAATATCAAATCTGCTACGATTGACACCAAACGGTCCCGATTTCCTTGTTCCCTTCCGCTGTAATAGTCTAGCAAAAGGACTGATTGTTCGTCTAGGTAGATTTCGTAGCCTAGCCCAAATTCATCTTCATGCTGAGGGCGAAAAGGCGATTCTAATCCTTTGATACTCGTCATCCCTTGGCCGAGTATCACCTTACGAAAACTAAAGGTATCCGC
>JBCAWW010000146.1:0-9157 GCA_038534415.1 Bacteroidota bacterium
AAATCTTCGCGTACCTATATTGAAAAAGTAGCTGATTATTATGGGTTTCAATTCAAAGCAATATTAGATTCCTCATTACATATTAAGCCTGACTAGGCTCAATAAAATCCCAAAGATTACCATACAGATCCTTAAAGACCGCCACCGTACCATATGGCTCCTCTTTGGGCGGACGCGCAAACGCGATGCCTTTTTCGACCATCACATGATAGTCGCGCCAAAAGTCATCCGTAAACAAAAACATAAATACCCGTCCCCCACTTTGGTCGCCTATTGCTTTTCTCTGTCGTTCGTTGGCGGCACGGGCCAGCAGTAGGCGACACTCATTTTGGCCGGGAGGTGCGATTCTTACCCAACGCTTTTCAGGCGTGAGGGGAGTATCTTCGATGAGTCGAAAGTTGAGTTTCTCGGTAAACCAAGCGATGGCTTCGTCATAGTCTGCGACCACTAGGGCCATTTGTGCGATATGTTGTTGCATTTGAGAGTGTCTTTTTGGAATTTGAAGGATATGACTACTACTACAATTAAGGTTCGTTCCCGCGAACTTGAGGGGGCGGAGGTGGCTTGGTTTGCTCCCATCTGTAATGGCGACGATCAGTTTTTGGGCAGCCACGATCCCCGCTACAAAAGCAATTGGGAAAACGCATCCAATATACTCCTTAGCGCCGATAAATTGGGCTATCGCAATATACTTTGTCCGTCCTCTTATCAAGTAGGGCAGGACACGATGACCTTCGCTTCTGGCGTGGCGCCTTTGACCCAACAGATCAATCTTCTGACAGCGATTCGGTGTGGCGAAGTGCATCCTCCGATGTTGGCCCGAGCGATTGCTACTTTGGATCATATGCTCAAAGGGCGACTGACGATCAACATTATTTCTTCCAATCTCCCCGGTACGGATCTCGGCTCCGCCGAACGCTACCAGCGTTCACGGGAGGTGATAGAAATCCTAAAACAAGCTTGGACCCAAGACGAAATCAATTTCAAAGGCGAATACTATAATCTGAGACTACCCACCGATCCCGTCAAACCCTACCAACAAAATGGGGGGCCGCTGCTTTATTTTGGGGGCTATTCTCCTCCAGGCGTAAAGCTTTGTGCAGAGCATTGTGATGTGTATCTCATGTGGCCCGAGACTGAGACTCGCCTCGCTGAGCTAATGCAAAATATGAGTGATCAGGCAGACGGCTTCGGCCGAACGGTTGACTTCGGGCTACGCATTCATATGATCGTAAGAGAAACTGAGTCAGAAGCACGGGCTGCCGCTCAAAAGCTGATGTCTAAAATAGACGCGGATAAAGGCGACGAAATTCGTAATCGCGCCCTAGATGCTAAGTCCTACGGCGTATCGCGTCAGGCCGAAATGCGGAATCTCGCGGATATGGAAGGCTTTGTCGAAGACAATCTCTGGACCGGGATTGGCAGAGCGCGTTCGGGTTGTGGGGCGGCCATCGTCGGTGATCCTGACCAAGTGCTAGCCAAGATCAAGCGTTACCATGCAATGGGAATCAGAGCCTTTATCTTTTCTGGCTATCCTCACCAGGAAGAATGCGAACTTTTTGCCCGCTACGTCTTACCGCAACTCAAAACAGTCTCCATGCCGGAGGTGCAAGGCCGAATACCCACTATTTCACCACAAACCCCTTTAGCCGCAGGCCCACGGAAATAAAATTATAAGATATGTGTGTAGGCAAAGTGCGCCGCTAGAGCAATGGGTCGGCTAGTCCCGAAAGCTTTCGGGAGGATCGCGGCGGACTAGATCTTTTGGTTCTTTTGGATCAATGCCAAAAGAACTTAAATAATAATACAAGTTTAGATCATACTCATGCTAGACCTCCTCATCGTCATAGGCTACTTCGCTATCATTTTTATCGCTGCCATCACTGGGCGGCATGATAAGGAGGTAACCACCGAGCAATACTTCTTGAGCAATCGCAATCTACGCTGGCCATCGATTGCTTTTTCTACCATTGCCACCAATATCCAAGGCTATCAGTTTTTGGGGATGATGGGCTCTGCCTATTTGTATGGGATTGCGCAGGCAAGCCTAGAGATCAATGCGGTGCAAGGGATATTGATCGCGGCTTTTATCTTCGTGCCGCTTTATCTCAAAGATCGGGTCATCACCATCACGCAGTTTATTTCCAAGCGTCTAGGCCCAAAGATTGGGTTGGCTTATTCGATTGCCAATTTGGTCCTCTTTTCGACCATTACACTAGGGGCCGCTTTGTTTTGGGGAGCTTATGCCGCAGAACTCGTCTTTGAAGAATACCTACTCTTCCTGCATGAAAATCGCTTGGTGCGGATTACAATCTTATTGGTGGGTTTGGGCGTGTTTTCGGCTATCTACACCTATTTTGGTGGACTCAGTGCGGTGGTTCGGACAGACATCATCCAGTTTGCGATCCTATTGATTGGCGGTTTGATCGTGATGTTTATTACGGTGCGAGAATTGGGCGGTTGGGAAATGCTATACGTCAAAACGCCAGAACTCATGAAACTGCATCTACCCGCCGATCATGAAAAGCTGCCTTGGACTCATATGTTTGGGCTCTTCTTTCTCAATATCAATTACTGGTGCGCCAATCAGAGCGTGATGCAGCGTTCGCTGGCAGCGAAAAACCTCAAAGAAGCCCAAATTGGCCTTATGGTGGGCGGGCTATCCAAATACTTGATGGCGGCTATTATTGTGATTCCTGGGATCGCTTTGGTGGGGATATTGGGTGCTGGACAGCTAGAAGACCCTGACATGGCTTTCCCGCGTATCGTTGAGATGTTCCTACCCACGGGCTTGAAAGGACTGATTTTATGCGCCCTTTTTGCTTCGCTTATGAGTACGGTGGATTCTACTTTTAATTCTTTGGCGACTCTTTGGTCGATAGATATCTATAAAGCCTATCTCAAACCCGATGCAAATGATCGAGAAGTAGTCGGTGCTGGGAAAAACACCATCATCATTACGCTCTTTACCGGCATCTTGATGGGCATGGTCTTGCTCTACCTCAAGTTTGAAAATCCAGACGCGGCCTTTACGCACACCCTCAATGAGTTGCGTTATTATATCAATTGTGGGATCGTGCTCTTGATCTGTACGGCTGCCTTCATGCTCCGCCCTAATCGTGGGATGGTCTTGCTTACCTTCCTGATGACTGCCTATATGAATTATACCTTCACCTTCCTCTTTCCGGATATGAACTATTTCGTGCGGGCCTTTTGGGTGATATTTATCGGCCTAGCTTTAATTGCCTCCGGTCAAAAACGCGAGGGGTGGCGTTCTCCGCAGGAGATATTCCAATCTGACAGTAAACAAAATGCGTATCTCGGCATTGTCTTATTGATTTCTTTGGTGGCTTTGCATCTGCTGTTTCATTGAGGTTTTCTTTTTGCCCTTTTTCGCAAAAAGGGCAGCAAAAAACCGGCCCGTGTAAAGCCAACCCACTAGTCCGGCCCCATAGTGCACGGCCCATGCCTACGCGCTGGCGTGATCGTATTCACGATTCATCGGGATTTGGGCAATGCAAAAGGGCAAAAAAATCGCAATTGATCAGCTCCAAGGCACTGCCTTGGAGCTATGAAAATCGTACCAATCGCCAAAAACAAAAGCCGCTCAATACCACTAAACCACCACATGTATAACCCATCATAGGACTCTGTTCTGTTCCGATCATAGCGCTGAGTTGCAAACAGAGATAAATCAAAAATATGCCCGAGACGAGATAGCCCATCCCGTGGCGCCGAATGAGGAGTATTCCTGCGACCAGCATGCTCGGCAATACGATCCCAAGATCGAGCACATGTCGGGGATTGACCAAGAGACTGTGGGCCGCTACACTCCTAGGGAGGGAAGCGTTCCGCAAGGCGGGGATCAACTCAGTCAACCAAAGCGTGTAAAACAGCAAAGCCGCCAAAATCAAAAATCCTCCGATCAGTTTGAGAGGGGCATTTTCCCTAAATAAATCGCTGATTTCAAGGCGTGCGGCCTTGCGAATGAAGTACACAAACAGATAAAAACTCAAGCCTAAATGCAGACAATAGAGGAGAAATAAGCGGTTGAAATGCAGCCCAAATGCATACAAAAAGCCCTGATATAAGCTATAAAACACGAGTCCACCAAAGCTCAAGATCCACACTGCCTTGTGGCGATGGATCTGCCAAAGGCTCAGGCCAAGCAAGGGAAGGACTACAAATAAATTGAGTCGGTCTAGGAAGCCTAATTGCTGAGTCCGGGAAGCCACTTCCGCTTGGTAGGTTCCACTACTAAATGCTCCCCAATAGGCTTCGAGTCCCAACAAAAGCAGCAGGGGGAGAGTTAAATATTTGATAACTTTGAGAGAGTGGGCGTCCATTCCCTTAAATTAGTATTTAGATTTTAGGATTAAGTATTCAGGCCTATTTTGTGTCTGCTTACTTCGTATTTACTACTTTCTACTCAAAAAAATTATGCTCGATATTTTTGCGGGAATCTCCCAATGGATGGCTGATGGTGAACGCTTTGCCACTGCTACCGTGATCAAAACTTGGGGTTCTTCTCCCCGCCCTATTGGCTCTGTGCTGGCCGTCAATACGAAAATGGAAATGCTCGGCTCTGTCAGCGGTGGCTGCATCGAAGGGGCAGTGGTGCGGGAATCAATTGGTGTGCTCGAAAGCGGTAAACCCAAACGCATCACCTATGGCGTTTCGGACGAAGAAGCCTGGGAAGTCGGCTTGAGTTGTGGCGGCAGTGTGGAGGTATTTATCGAGCCCTTTTTGTCTGAGGGTGAGAGATGGCAAAATCTGTTGGCAGCGGTCAATAACAACCAAGCGCGGGTCTTGATTAGCGATATGTCAGGAGAAGGCGTCAATCAAATCCTCTGGGGGCCAGATATAGATGCTTTGGGGGATGACACCTCCGGTGAACGCTTAGCCTTGGCCGCAAAGGCTTATCGTGAGCGTAAGGCCCAGACCGTGGAGATTGAGGGCAAAGCATACTTTTTACAAGTTTTTCCCCGCAAGAGCCAGATGATCATCGTGGGGGCTGCGCATATCACGGTAGACCTCGTAGGCTTGGCCCAAGGCTTTGGCTTTGAGACGATTGTGATTGATCCGCGCGGTATTTTTGCAGAGAAAACGCAGTTTCCGCTTCCCCCCGATCATCTACATGTAGATTGGCCCGTGGAGGTGCTACCGCAATACAAACTTGATCCTTATACCTATGTAGTTTTGCTCACCCACGATCCGAAGATAGACGATCAGGCTTTGCACGAAATATTGCGAGCGGATGTCGCTTATATCGGTGCTTTGGGGAGTAAACGGACCGCAGCCAAACGCAGGGCAAGGCTAGAGGCAGCGGGTTTTAGTGAGGAAGAGATCGGCCGTATTTACGGTCCGGTGGGCGTGAGTATCAGGGCCAAGCGCCCTCGCGAGATTGCCCTCAGTATTATCGCCCAAGTGATCGAAGTCCAAAACGCCTATTTGTAGCAGCTAGATGCAGGGTAAAATCTGCTGAATAAAATTGTCAGTCTAGGCAACTGATTTGAAAATCCTTCCGTCTAGGGGCATATTGTACCGATTTGAGTACCAAATCTACAAATGTGCCTCTCGCCAAGCTGTTGGAAGCCTGTCAAAAAAATGATCGGCAGAGCCAGCAAGCACTCTATCGCCAATTTTATGGCTATGGTATGAGCATTTGTCTGCGCTTTGCGCACAGTGAGGAAGAGGCCCAAGAGATCTTGAACGATGGTTTTTTGAAGGCTTTTGAGCGCTTGGAGAGCTTTCGGGAGCAAAGTTCCTTCAAGAGTTGGTTGCGTCGCATTATGATCAATGCTTCGATCGACCATTATCGTCGCTATCAAAAACACTATCACCAGATTGAGCTTAGTTACGCACAAGACCAAGCTACCCAATCTGTGGCGCTAGAAAACATCTCTGCTGAGGAAGTAATGAAAATGGTTCAGGCCCTACCGCCTGCCTACAGAATGGCTTTTGTTCTCTTTGCCGTCGAAGGTTACGGTCATAAGGACATTGCCAAGCAGTTAGGTATCAGCGAAGGTGCCTCAAAGTCTAATCTGTCCAAAGCCAGAGCAAAACTTAGGAAGATGCTGGACAAATGGCATGGAACACAATCAGAGCAGTATGGAAGAGCCTAGACTAGATGATTTTTTCCGGGAGAAGATGGAGGATTTTAGCCCACCGGCTTATGATCCAACTGCTTGGGACAAATTAGCGTCACGTATGCCTGCTGCTGCGACTGGGCCGATACTTTGGTATTGGATTTCCGGTAGTCTGGGCGTCCTCTTACTTTTTTCATGGCTTTATTTTTTAAGTAGCCCCTCCGGGGAACGCCAGATCGTGCAACAACTTGACAGCCTTCAACAGCAAATCAATCAACTCACCCAAGCGCAATCACAAATACAAAAAGATACCGTTTACGTCTACCTTTCTGATGATTCTCTCCACTCCATCGTGGCTAAGGCAAATCCTACAAAAACTATTTCTGACCCCCTAACTCACGCTCAAAACGTTTCAATAGGTCGTTCTGCGAACAGCAGGACAAACACAAACTTCAACCCAAAAGCTGAAGTAAACCCTCCCTCAGTCTCCTCTGAGGGAGATTTCGGGCAAGCCAATCTCTCTCATCCTTCGCCCACTCATCTCACAGAGAGGCCGACAAGCAATGTTGCGGATCTCAGGCAAGAGGCTGGGATAAGGAAAGAGGAGGCCCTAAGTATGCTTGATTCTGGATTTATAGCTACTCCTTCGGAGAACGCTTCTTCTCTTAGGCCAAATACCCAAACGAAGTTCGACTCAACTAGCTTAGCTGAGACGAACAAGCTCAGAGACTCTAGCGCCATTATCGTTTCAAATACCCTCAGTCCTAGGGATTCTAGTCTGAGCGTTCGGCAGCAGCCGGAAACCCAAGTCAGGAAAGAACGCAGTCGAATCCTGCAAAACTGGCTAGGCGCTCGGGAAATCAGAGCAGGCCTGCAAGTGGGCGGGGGTAGTTTGCTCCGTGAAAATATCGGTTCTGCTTTTCAATCGGGCCTAGGACTCTATCTCGAAAGCAATCTGAGTGAGGATTGGTGGCTGCGTACAGGGCTCGACTTTGCTTATAGGAGCTATGAAGGCGAAAATGAGGATGGAGCGCTTGATCCGCTTCTGCTTGCAGCCTTGCCAGGCTTGGTAGATCCTGTGACCGCAGCGGATCTCAAAGAATTTTATATGAGAGGCTATTCGGTTGAAATCCCTTTGAGTATTAGGCGTGAATTTTATCTCAATCAAAACTGGGATTGGGGGATACAGGCTAGTATTGCTGCCCATAGATACTTCAGACAATCCTTCGAATATCAGTCAATAACTGAGGAGCAAGTTGACTATCAAAGCCTAGGGACGGAACAACAATGGTCCCTGAGTCCAGTGAGATTGACGCTTATGGCGATCCATAGTGATCGCTTTCGTCCATCTCTTGGGCTTTATGGCGAGTATGAGTTGATGGCTAAGGGAGTGGAACCCATCCGTTTTTGGAGCATCGGGATGCAGGCCTCTTTTGGCTTACAATTGAGGTAGTTTGTGTAGCTTGCAGACAGAGTGCGAACTAATCCATCAGTCTGTGGCCGATCCCTGCTTTTTTCCTTTTACTGTTCCTAAGGAGATTTTGCTTCCTAAGCAACTCAACGATCCCTTTGGCGCAGAGATCCCGGAGGTGGCAAAGCTCGCCGCCAAGGAAGTACAGGCTTATTTAGAGCAGCACCAGGCTGATTGGTTGCATGACTTTGAAGGTAGTAGAGGCAAGATGTTTGGGGTTTTGGTGGTAGAGGACAAGTCGGGAAAAATGGGGTACCTCAGTACCTTTTCCGGCAAAATGAGAGACCTCCCTCATCCCAAAGTATTTGTCCCTTCGCTTTTTGATCTATCTGTCAACGACAATTTCCTGACTGTTGGGATGCTGAAGATTGGGGAAATGAAGCGTCAGATAGAATCCGAAACTTCATCGGCAAAAATTGCGGAGCTCAGCAAGGCCCGCAAAAAGTTTTCGATCGCGCTGCAAAAAGAATTATTTGATCAATATGTGTTCCTGAACGCGCAGGGAACAAGCAAAAGTCTCTACGATATATTTGCAGATTTCAATGGCAAAAAACCTCCCTCAGGGGCAGGGGAGTGCGCCGCGCCTAAGCTCTTGCAGTATGCCTTTGAGCAGCAGATGAAGCCCTTGGCTATTGCTGAGTTTTGGTGGGGGAAGTCGCCCCCATCAGAGGCAAAGCAACATCTCGCTTATTATCCGGCTTGCAAAGATAAATGTAGACCCATATTGAGCTATATGTTGGGGGACTAAATGGGCTGCCGCCCCTAAGGAGAAGCTTTCTGGAGTAATCCTTCTCTCCCCAAAAATAGCGGTGGCCGCGTACACACGCAGCCACCGCTAGGCAAAGCTAAATAATACGCTTAGCTCGCTACCTCTTGCATCTTCCTGACTTGAGACAACAACATCTTTTTGGGTGTCAAAGGCAAGCTCGCCATCATCATTTTTTGCATAAAGCTCAAACCTGCTAGCACATCTAGTTTGCCGGCAATCATCCCATCATAGCCTGCTTGAGCCACCGATTGCGCACTAAAAGTATTCTTAAATAGATCAGTCTTATCCATGCCTGAGGTTTGCGCAAATTCCGTTTCGGTAGCTCCCGGGAGCAGGGCGGTTACCGTTACCTGGGTATCGTACAGCTCTTCGGCAATGGCATTGCTAAAGGAGGTGACATAAGCTTTGGTAGCATAATAAACGGCCTGTAAGGGTCCGGGCAGCAAACTGGCGGTAGAGGATACATTGAGGATCTTACCACTATTGCGTGCCACAAAGTCTGGCAAAAACATTCGCGTCAGGGCGGTGAGGGCCACTACATTGAGGTTGATCATATTGAGGTCAGCCTCCCAATCTCGCTCGTGAAACTTACCGCGCCCACCAAAACCAGCATTGTTGATGAGGTAATCCACCTCTATGCCAGCAGCTTTTACTTCTTGGTAAATCTCTGTGGGAGCCGTTGGCTGAGCCAAATCTTTGGCGATTACATATACCTTGATGTTGTAGGCTTCCTCTAATTCGGTCTTGAGTGCATTGAGTTTGTTTTCTCTTCTGGCTACGATAACCAAATCTCCTCCTTTTGCTGCGTGGATAGAGGCTAATTCTCTG
>JBCAWW010000147.1:0-9116 GCA_038534415.1 Bacteroidota bacterium
ATCAAATATTTAAACGGGAGCGACCGATATTTTGACTTGGTCGAAAAACTCCAATTAAAAGATCAAGCCGATAACTTATTGGCCATTGCCTTGGATCCTAAGAGGGAAGGGCAAAACATCAAAGCCGCGCGTTTGCTGGGTAAGCTCGGACAAATCAAGCTGATAGAAACGAAATTAGGGGCTGCCTCAGCAGCCGAAATAAGCCCCCTATTTAAAAGCCTTGGGCATATCAATAGCCCCGATGCCCTCGATATATTACAGACTTATGTTATGGACAGCACTCATCCGATTGCGCTGCGTAAAAAAGCTGTCAGGAGTTTGGCCTCCGGCTGGAATGGCGAAAGCAGAATGGTGGAATTATTGGAAAACAACACCCTTCCCTATGATTTAGGAGAAGTTGGAGCCACACAGCTGCTAGGAGTTTGGCGCGCTCAATACCGCACCGTAGCCAGTAAATACCTCAATATGGACGAAGGAGATAGTGAAATCACCCCTATCCATGAATTGATCAAACAAAAAGGAGAAGCTAGCAAGGGAAAAGTAGTCTACACCAAATATTGTGCGAACTGCCATCAGGCCGAAGGCCAAGGAATCGCCTTTGGCCCCAGCTTAAACGAAATTGGCAATAAGCTCTCCCAAGATGCGCTCTATGCTGCTATCATCAAGCCGAGCGCGGGGATTAGCTTTGGATATGAAGCCTATCTACTCGAGCTGACAGATGGCACGGTCTACCAGGGCTATATATCCAGTCGCACTGATGAAGCTGTGGAAATCACGCTGATGGGAGGCGTTCCGCAAAGCGTGCCTAAGGAAAAAATCAACTCTCTTGAGGCCCAAGAACAAAGCCTTATGACGGCAGGCCTGCATCACCTAATGAGCGAAAAGGAGTTGGTGGATCTTGTTGCTTATCTGAGCGGGCTCAAAGGAGAATTGCAATAGACATTGCTGAGTGTAGAATGTCCAATTCCCGGCCTATCGTTCAAGTTTTTCCGCGCCCTAGGATTGTTTATTGATCCAATCGATAAATAGTGCAAACACTTCCTGATTGATCGTCATGGCTTGGTTACTTTGCCTTGCGGCATAGGCAGTTTGCATATCTGGCGTTTGCTCAAACCAATGGTTGGCATCTATTTCGGCATATTCGGCTTGGCCGGGATGGTAATAATTGACAATGTCTCGGATCAAAGTATGATCTGCCTGATTGGAAACATAATCTCCTTGGCCCCAAACGGCGAGGACCTTAGCATCTACCTTTGACCAAGCTTGGGAAACATTGAGCTGTTGTAATTGCTGGTGAAACTGGTAGGAACGATTGGCAAATAAATGAACCGCGGCTTCGCCATCAGGATCAGCAGAAATTTGTTGGATGCGAGCGGCTAGTTCAGGATACTGCTCTATCGTTTGGCTAGGCGTCAGCCCTTCCTCAAACATATAGTGGTAAAGCCGAGCATCTGATTTCATATTGGTTTCGATCTCAGCAAAATCGGTTCCTGCTAAAATGGCTTGACGGCGAAAATTTTCAAGCAAATATTCATTGAAAGGTCGACTGATAGTACCATAGGCGATTAGCCCTTTGACCGGTTCTTGGCTCGCCATCCAAGGCGCCCATACTCCTCCCATGCTCAAGCCAAGCAAATAAATCTGAGAGGAATCAATCGCAGGATTTTGCTTCAATTGCCGCAGCCCTGCTAGAAAGCCTTTAGCATCTTGCATAAAGTCACAATCTCGGCAAGGCGTTCCTTTGGAGTCTCCAATTCCACTTTTTTCGACCCGATAGGTAGCAAACCCAGCTTCATTAAATGCCCGAATCATTTGAGCAAAGGTGCCATTAGGGCTAAAAGCTACGTCAATAGAACCACAATCGATTCCTTGAATGATATAGATAACAGGCTTGGGTCCATTTGCCGGCGCGCTCGGCAGACTAAGGATAGATCGCAACAGGCCTGTAGGCCCTTGTACCGCACCATATTGCAAGCTCGCAGCCTCATATTGCTCCTCAGGCATTGATTTGAGGGGAAGATCAATTTTGAGCTTCTTAGCCCCTCTGGCAATGCCGAGCTTAACCTCATCTCCTGATTCATATGTTTTGAGGAGACTCAAAAAATCAACGACTCCCCCTACTTCCTTTTTGTCTACAGAGATGATCACATCCCCCGCCAATAAATTAGCGGCTGCGGCAGAGGAATTGGGAAAAACTCTTTGCACCCAAACTCCTAGCCCCTCAGCAACAGAGGCTTGCTGGTAAACACTATCGGGGACGGCAGCAAGCTGAATCCCCAAGAAGGCGCGTCGATTTAAAGTTTGTGCCTGTGAATTTTGCAATCCCAGGCACAACAACATCAAAAGAAATATTTTTTTCATTACCCTAGCTCGCTTGCGCGTAGATACGTCTGTAGATATGAGGTGTCGCGCCAAAGTTTTTCTTAAATAAGCGCCCAAAAGAGCTACTGTCTTTTAGTCCTACATCGAGACAAATTTCATGAAAACTCTTTGAAGAGTTTAAAAGGAGCTTACTGGCTCTTTCGAGACGGCAAGCGATTAGGTATTGGCGAGGAGTTTGCTCAAATACCTCTTTGAATAGGCGGATGAAATGAAATTTTGAAAGGCATGCAACTTGAGATAATGTATCCAAGTCTAGATTAGTATGGAGATTTTCGTGAATATACTCCTGTGCCTGAAGGAGACGACGGTATAGTTCTTTTTTGGTGGAGAGTTTAGCGCTGGTGAGGCGGTTGATTTTTTCAAATATCTCCGATTGGGTTTCCAAGAGCGCATGTGCCAAGGCTGCCTTTTGATTTAGCTGAGACTGAGGCACACCAGGCAAAGCAAGTTGATTGGCAATCTCGATCATCAGCTGACCAAGCGTATCATCATGGCTTGCATAAGAACCTTCGCAGAAGGAGATTTGTCCTTTGCGATCCAAAAAGTCAACTAAGCCATCTTGGCCACTAGCGGGCTCGCTAGGAGCTAAGGCATTTTTAAGGGCTGAAATGGGAATTTGGATCTCAAGCACCTCTGCTTGATCTGCATTTTGAGTCAATAGAAACTGTTGCCCAGGATTGGCCAATAGGTATTGCCCTTGGGTAAGAGAGAAGTGATAATGATGCAGCCGACATCTTAGCGCACCACGATGAATATATCGTAGGACTAGTTCGTCTCGCTTCACATTGCTATTGGCGAGTTCGGCCAATGAGAGTAAACGGTAACGAATACCGTCAAATTTAGCGTTGGAGGGGGGCGTGTTGAATGAAGAATTACTAGCGGCTTGCATAATTGTTTTTGATTGTGAGAAACAACATTGCGAGCGCCAGAGGTGTGTGCTTCTTATACTGCAACACTAGTACCATTGTTACAATACTGTATATCAATCACTTACACATATAGCATAAATATAATATCGACCATATTCATACACAAAGTGTCCATTAACGAACACATCAATCAGCAAATAAATAGCGACTCAACGGAGGACCTTAAACATTTATTGCACAAACGGTTTACCTTTTGTTGATTAAGAAGACTAATAGACAGATTCGGATATGCAGGAAAAAGAGCAGAATACGCTTAAGCGCATCAAGCAAGGAGATAAGAAAGCCTTGCATGAAGTATATCTGGAACACCAAAGTTCTTTTATCGAGTGGGCAGCAGCCTCTTTTAGCGTAAATAACGAAGATGCTCAAGACATTTGGCAAGAAGTGATCATAGTGTTTTATGAAAACATTATAGAGGGCAAGATCACCGAGCTAAAAAGCCAATTACGTACCTACCTATTTGGAATCGGCCGTTTTATGATGCTGAGAAAGTTTGAACAGCAAAAGCGAATGGCAGATTATCCAGAGCAGGAAATGGCAGATAGTCAATGGGTTGAGGAGGCCGTCGCTAGCCATGAGATAGAATTAAATGATCGTCAGCAGATGCTCTTTGGGCAATTGCAAAAGCTAGGCGAAAATTGTCAGAGGTTATTGACTTTGTTCTATTATCGGCGTTTTAGTACCGAGTCAATTATGAACGAAATGGGCTACAAAAGTGCTGAAGTAGCCAAAAGTCAAAAAGCGCGCTGCATGCGTAGTCTCCGTAAAAATATGGAGGCACTTAGAAATCAGTTTTAGCACAAAAGAAAGGGCACAATAATGGAAAAGGAAATCGCATATCAAACGCTTATTGATAAATACCTAAGAGGGGAAGCGTTCAGCGAAGCTGAAAAAGAAAACTGGGAAAGCTGGCAAACAGAACCGGCCTTTGCAGATCTGCTGAGCTACAATCACGATTTGATGGTCGCGCTCAAGCAAAAGGGCAGAGAGACACTCAAAAATGAATTGGCGGAGCTCCAAAACCTCCACCAAAAGGCGGAAGGGACCATTCGATCTATGCGTTTGATTTGGGTCGCGGTGGCTGCTGCGGCGGCTATTTGCCTCCTTTGGCTCGTGATCCCATCGCAGCGAAGCATTTCGACAGATGAACTCTACGCGAGTTATTATGAGCGTTTTCCCAATGTCGCAAACCCATTGACCCGAGATAGCGGCCCCAAGAACCTTAAGGATCGTGCCTATGCCAAATATGAGCAAGGGGCTTATACTGAGGCAATTAAACTTTTTGATTCGCTGATGTTAGTGGAGCCTTCCTTGACCCATAAGTTTTATCAGGGAGTATCAGCGATGGAGGCAAGCGAATGGGATCTAGCACGTACAAACCTCGATCAAGTTTCGGCTTCAGATACCAGCCGTTTTGCCCAAGCGGCCCAATGGTATATGGCTATGGTCGCTTTGCGCAACGCTCGGCTTGAAGAGGCCAAAAGCCTATTGACTGCTATCAGAGAAGACAGTGCCCACCCTTATCAAGAAGAAGCTAGCGAAATCTTAGAAGCCCTAGACTAGTCTTCAAAACCTACAAATAATGTCCAATACCGAAGCATTTTCTTCAGTATTGGACATTTTGCATACTTAGCCCCAACTTCCTTAAGGCTCCACCACCATCACACCGCGCATGGATACATTATGGCCGGGGACCGTACAGACAAATTGATAATAACCAGTGGTTTCTGGAGCCAGGAAGTAGATAGATTCCTTGCTACCAGGCTCGATCAATATCGTATGGGCCAGCACATCATCGGTTTCGGGGATATAAGCAGCATTGAGACCCGCAATCCCCATATCTAGGGCAGATTTAGAAACAGCATCAGCGCTGCCCGGAGCGACAATCACTAAGTTGTGCGCCATATCGTCTGTATTTTGAAACTCAATTTTGACCTTAGTCCCCGCCTTTACGCTAAACTGCTTGAGATCATATTTCATACCCGGCTCAGTGCCAATTTCTAAACTTTGGTCCGGTCCATTG
The DNA here is from genome assembly GCA_038534415.1 of Bacteroidota bacterium. Classification (GTDB taxonomy): domain Bacteria; phylum Bacteroidota; class Bacteroidia; order J057; family J057; genus JBCAWW01. Next base: position 5,335 of record JBCAWW010000147.1, read on the forward strand.
GTCCAAGAGCTTGGCGGAGAAGTTTGGTTTTTACTGATCTTAGTTGATTCATCAGTTGAGGAGCTAGTATTCGATTGCATCGGAACGCCACCACCCGGTATTTGATTGAGGGTATAGTAAGCGGTGCTATTGAGCAAGTTGCGCCCTCTTTGATTTTTGACTCCCTCCGCTTTCAACTCATGTACATAGCCAAGGCGCATGCCATTTACTTTGAGTCTGACCGACATTCCATCTTCCGCAACGCTGGCTGATTGTATCGTACAGCCATCAAGATTTTCTAGTGGACTGCCATAATTGTGATGATACTTAAAGGTGAATCCTTGCATACTGTAGGATTCGGGATTGCTTGCGCTACGCTTGTTTACCGCCTCAGTAAACACCAGGGTAAAACCATCCTTTTCGGCCTTCATTTCTTTGATTTCAAAAGGGGTTTTGCCGGTCCACACCAAGCGTTGGATCATATAAGGCTGACGACCTGTTGAAGCCCAACCTCGATTGGTTCCTCCCACAAACATTTGCCCCTTCTTGTCATAAAACATCCTTAGCACCCCTGAATCAAAACCCTCCACAAAAGGATAACAAGCGCCTTGGTAAACGCCATTTACTTTTTCGAGCTGCATACGCATCACTCGACTCTGGCCCTGATCCCCCACAAAATATTGCCCCGCAAAAGGGCCAAAATCACCGCCAGTATTATCAAACAATATGTCCGAAGTGGATATACCCATCTGACCGTGCGGAAACCAAACTGCAGGTGCTTTCAGTCCTTCTATCTTTTCGGCGGCCTCATACAAGGAACCGAGCGAATCATGAAACATTTCCGGACTAAGAGAAACCGGAGAGCCCGCTTCCTTGGCCCACTTCAAGCCATCAGGATGGCCCACAAAGTCGCCTTTTTCGACATGTGTCACTCGACCTGAGCCGACCCAATCACCCTGATTATCAGCATAAAAGATATCGCCATCATCATTAGCACCATAACCTGCCGGCGAACGCATCCCCGTTGCATACGGCTTCATTTCACCTTCTGGCGTAACCTCCACCATCCAACCGCGCCACTTGACAAGGCTTGCTCCACGTCCCACCCATGAGAGATTGAAAGTCAGCAACATATTGCCATTGGGGAGAAACTCTGGCCCATAACTATAATCATGATAGTTTCCTGAAAGGGGCCAACTACAAACCGACTCATAGCGATCTGCTCGCCCGTCCCCGTCTCGATCAGTCAATTTGGTCAACTCGCCCCTTTGGGTGATATAGACCGCACCCTCTTTGACTGCCAGCCCCAATGGTTCGTGTAGGCCTTCGGCAAAAAGCTGAAAATTTGCTTCTGCAGCATTGGCAGCATAGGGATTGTCCGCTTTCCAGACCTCTCCTCGGCGTGAACAGACATAGAGCGCCCCGTTTTCATCCAGCGCCATTCCCCCCACTTCGAGATAAGCATCATTGGGGATGGGTAGATTTTCGATACGATAGTAGCCATCCATCTGAGCCCAAATAGCCATGGGCAGGAAGGCAAAAGTGAGTAGTATATATTTAATGCTTTGCATGATTTTTCGGATTACCAGATCAATTCGTAAGTAATGGGTGTACTCAGATTATGGACCAGTCTTTGGCCATTGGCACTAGCATGAAGTTCGGCTTTCCCCTCAATCACTTTAAGGTAAAAATTACGATCATCGACCGCATATAAGCCCTCTTCCACCTCTTCGATTTCATTGGCCTCTACGAGTAATACCTGAATAAACTGATTGAGATCTTGGGCACTAATTTCTCTTCTCAGATTAGCACCATTGATGCTAAAATGATCTGAGACCTCTCCCCTAGCCATCGCAAATCGAAAGCTAGGCATCCCCTCTTTATCGAGGTCATAGCCCTTATAGATCGCATCCTCAGCTAAAGAATCAGGCCAAATAGCGGGAATATCATCCGCTACAATAAAGCTAGCTTTGCCACTCATGGCCAAAGCGGCCCCTCCTGGTACGGCCAATTGACTCTCTCCCCGCCCGCGCCACATAGGTGCCACATCTAGGAAGGGTCCTCGCCAAATGTGCAATAGCTTGCCCTGATTCAGATCGTAGTTAAAGTGAACTCCTGCGGGACTTCCAATAGAGGCCGTATGCGTCAGTTTTTCTTCGCCAAACATCACAAATCCCCTCATTATCTTTGGGTGAGCATCCATTTCCACCCACATTGGGGATGGAGGACGATAAGGCGGCACCGAACCTACGGCATGTAAAGGCTGAAAATCGATACCCGGCCCTTCGACCCAGAGACCAAGTCCGTTGCGCCAAAATCGATGGTTTTGCAAATAGGTAAGCTCAAAGGTATGAGCACCAGCACTAAGGGTTTTGAGCCCGTAAACCGCTGGGTCATTGAATGCGCGTTCGCCATCGGCTAACATCACCTCCTCGCCATCAATACTCAGTGCCATACCGCCCCCAACTTGGGTCTTGAAGAGGTAATCTCCCTGCTCGGGAACGCTCAGTTTACCCTTATAGTGCAAAATAAAGTTGTCCCGCCTATCCGCTTGATGACGCGAAATACTATCAATCGTTCCCGATGAGACAGGACTTAGACCCCCAAGATCAAAATCTTTGATATAGTCTTCAGTGCCTTTATCGGACTCAATTTCGTAATAGGCATATTGCAAGCTATCAAAGCTGGCTTGGGGAGTACCAAACAACTTATATCGCATATTTCTAAAAGCAACTGGGCCATGATCGCCTTGGATGATCAAAGGGCCTTTAGCCGCTTCTTGCTCAAAGAAAATTCCTCGCGTCGGACCGTTCAATTCAATATCACGATGAATTTGCTTGCCATTGTGCATCACCGAAAGTACTCTCGCATTAGCGATTTTAGTGCCTCCAGCATCAAATCGTGCTGCTTGAAATCTAATCTGCATCTCTTGCCAAAGGCCAGGAGCTTTAGAGGCATTGACATCAGGCGCTCTGCCCTCAAAGCCTTTTTCCCCTTCAGCTTTGCTATCATCCCATCTTTCATAGATGCCGCCACAATCTCCAAAGTCGAGCTCAGCTTTTCCCCAACTATCAAATAGTTGAATTTCATATCGACCTTGCAGATATATACCGGAATTAGAGCCTTTAGGCATCATAAACTCAAAACTCAAATCAAGATCTCCATGCTCCAATTGAGTTCGCAAGGCACCGCCTGCTTCTTCACTAGGATGGTTGACGAGTATACCTTTTCCTTCAGCCGTGCTGAACGCTTCTACCTTTTTATCCCAGGGGGCAGCAGCCTGTCCGACTATCATCCAATTGGCGGGAGGCGTGTTAAAGGCTGACAAATCCTCTAATGACAAAGGAGTTGCAGGCAGAGAACTAATGGTTTGGGGTTCGGGAGGCGGGGGAGTCGCAGCATTTTTGCAGGCCCCGAAGACAAAAATGACCGGTAAAACCAGCCAAAACGAAGGTTTCATAGAGTAGTAGCTTTGTAATAGGATAGCAGTTTTTCCGAAGACTGCTAATACAAAACTTAATATACTGATTCCTCTCTATATTCTAGAAAAAGCGTTCCCACAGGGCGATAAAAAAGACAATCATGGTATAAAAAAAGACGTTCCTGAAAGAGGAACGTCTACGCTTCACAGTATCACTAAAGCTTAAGCTGCTTTAGTTTTCATTTTATCTTCAAGTTGCTCTAGATAGTCAATAGATATATCAATCTCTTCTTTGATCATCGATGGCGATAAATCTGATTCTCCTGGTGTCATATCCTGCAGGAAATTTCGAATTTGATCTAAGCCAGCAATATTGTCTTTG
>JBCAWW010000148.1:0-9093 GCA_038534415.1 Bacteroidota bacterium
CGAGGAGAAAAAATCCTAACGAGTGGCCAATGGGATTATATTCGATTTGCGAGTGATGACACCGACAACCGTCTGGAGCACACCAATATCAGCGGAGGTGGCAGCAATAGTACCTATGATGCGATGGTTTTTATCAATTTTAATGGCTATGCCAAAATTGATCATTGTAACATCAACTTTAGCACTAGCCACGGTCTAAAATGTGAAGGCAGAGAAAGTCGGTTAGGGGGACTGGCCAATTGTGATATTTCCTTTTGCGAGACATTCCCCGTTCATATTGATGCCAAGCATCTCAAATGGATAGAGTCCACTAATACAGGCACCGGCAATGGCAATGATAAGATCAATGTCTATGCCTCTCAGTTGAATGAGCCCACAACTTGGAAAAAATCGCCGATCCCCTATCTCCTTGATGGTTCTTTGAGTATCATCGATGATGTGACTGTCGAAGCCGGGACCAGCATCTTTATGGGTAGTGGCTCCAATATCAAAGTCAATGGAGGCTCATTGAATTGTGTGGGCACAGAGACTGAAAAAATCAGGTTCCTCTCTGACAATTGGACGAGCGGATCTTGGGGATATATTAGCTTCATCGGCTCAAACACTTCGAATAATCGCTTCGAACATTGTGTAATTTCAGATGGCGGTAGTAGCAGCACTTATAAGGGCATGATCACGCTCATCCAAAGATCAACTTGTCGAATCGGTAATTCTGAAATTAGTGGTAGTGCAGGTTATGGTGTGCAAACTCAAAGCGATCGGTCCGACTTGATCGATGATGGCAACAATAGCTTTTCCGACAATGCACTTGGTAACATTGGAGATTAATATCCCAAGTTTACGATAAGCGTTCTGCGCAGCAGCCCTGAAAAGAAAATGTCCAATGTAGAAGGAAAACCTTCGGCATTGGACATTGATTATGAGATAAGTTCTATTCCCTCCTACTTCGACGGACGAGCAGTTTTAGGATCAAAATCCCAGTTTAGGATCTTGTAGAAGTCATATTCTTCTGGATTGTCGACAAGTTCTTTGGCGGCTTCGTAATCAGGCTCGCAAAGTACGTGCAAGTCATGTAGGAAGATCTGCGCCAATGGGCCTTCGATATCTACCAAGCGTGGCGGAATCTTGCCTGTACTCTTGTCTTCGATATCGCTCAAGAAAACAGGGCGGATATCGTTGCGCGGAGTGGTAGATACAATCGCACCACTCACCCCTTGGTGATAGAGCTTATTGACCCCCAAACCGAGTAGGGTACAATAGGTCAGATCAAAAGCGACAGGATCACTACAACGTACTTCGTAACCAAGCTCTACCGGACGACTCTTGATCTTGAGACCGATCCGTTTTAGCTCGCGCTGTACAAGCATGTTGAAGATGTGCGCTTTGGAGACATTGCCGAGCTCTGGGTGGCCGTGGTCGTCATAGGTAAAGTTGACCCCACAGTTGTTGATCTCGTCATCACTCAAAGAGTGGAAAACGCCTTCAGAGACCATGGCTACTCCATAGTGTACGCCGTCGATATGACGCTTGATCATAGAAGACACAATCACTTTGACGATGCGATCGATGGTGATCTCAGTGTTGGCAAACATCTCTGGGATCACGATCACTGGAAAGTGGCAACTTGCAGCGATTTCAAAAGCAAGGTGTCCAGCGGAGCGTCCCATAGCCGAAACTACAAACCAGTTGCCGCTCGTACGCGCATCTTCATAAACGGTATTACCGATACGTACTCCTTCATTTTTGGCAGAGTTGAAGCCAAAGGTAGGCATCCCTTCGGGCAACGGTAAGTCGTTGTCGATGGTTTTGGGTACGTGGATGTTTTGGATAGAGAGGTTATTGTTGGTCAAAAACTTCGCGATCCGATTGGCGGTAGAAGCGGTATCATCACCTCCTACGGTAACGAGGAGTTTGACGTTGTTCTCTTCAAAAAACTCAGAACGAAACTCATCATCCTTTGGCTTGTGGCGGCTCATGCGTAGGGCAGAACCTCCTTTATTGAAGATACGATCTGCAAATTCAAAATCTACATCTACGTATTCGGCTTCGCCATTGAACAGATTTTTGTAGCCATCATGTAGGCCGATGACTCTAAAGCCATCTTTGAGAAATACCTTAGATACAGTACTAACAACTGTGTTGATACCTGGTGCGGGACCACCGGCACAAAGTATAGCGACTGATTTTTGCATGTGCGTATGTTTTTATCAGAATTATTAGCGAACAATTTCGAGCAGACTCAAGTCAAAGACTAGGACTGCATTGGGGGGCACCAATTCCTTGCCACGATTGCCATAGCCAAGCTCTGGGGGCAAAAATAGTTCCCAACGCGCGCCTGGTTTCATCATGAGTAAGGCTTCTGTTAGACCCGGCAATAAAAGTTCAACAGATACTACACTGGTACTATCTGTATCGGTTTGGGTCGTAGAAAAGGTAGTGCCGTCGAGCAATGTACCATCAAAGGCGACGCGTACTTCATTGCTGATTGTAGGAGGCAAACCGGTCCCTTCTTCGATAACCCGATATTGGAGACCGCTAGCAAGGCTAACAACATCTTCCTTTTGGCCATTTTCGCGGATAAACATTTGGCTTTTGATCGAATTTTCAGCGGCCTGTTTCTGGCTAAGGAGTTGTTGTTGCGAGGCAATCTTTTGATTCAATACCGTAGAAAGGCGGTTGGCCGTTTCCTGATCTAGGGCAATCTTACTCGAATCTAGCACATCTTGATAGGCTTGATAGATAATCGCAGGATCTAGCTCAATCTCGTAGCCGGAATAGACTCTTGCGATGTCCATACCGACTAAATATGACAAGCTATCGTTTTGGCTTTGCAGTATCTTGGAAGAAGGCGATTCGGTACCACAGGCTGCCAATAAAAAGAATGCGGGTATTAGGCTGGTACAGAAATGTTTGAGCATAAGATAGAGTTCAAAATTGGGTTGACGTTATGACTCCGCGTAGCAAATTAACGCAAAGAATTCAGTTTCTCCCCATTTTCCTTGAAACAAATGAAATTCTCGGTTAATATTGAATATTATGGCGCTCACCCAACAACTCTTGACAGAAACCGAGGCTTTTGCCCGAAATATACTGGAAACCCAGCTTCCTGACGGCTATACCTACCATACGCTCGATCATACGCTTGAGGTTTTACAGGCAACCGAAACCATTGCTAACTACTTACAACTCTCCGAAGACGATCGCTTGGTCCTCAAATTGGCGGGTTGGCTGCATGATTTGGGGTATAGAGATCAGTATGTCGGCCACGAAGAGGTCGGCATGCAAATCGCACGCGAGTTCCTTAGCTCGAAGCAAGTACCCGAAAATATCATAAAGCAAGTTGAAGCCATCATCGAGGCCACTCGCTTGGATCAACCCCCTCGCAATCTGCTCGAAGAAGTAATCAAAGATGCAGATCTCTCCAATCTCGCGACCCCTGATGCCCTCCAAAATTCTGAAAAGATTCGCAATGAGTGGATGATATTCCTCAATCGTACCTTTTCGGACCAAGGCTGGAATCAGTTCAACTATCGCTTTTATAAGGAGTATATCTACTACACCTCCTACGGCAAGGATGTCCTTGAGCCAGGTAAAGCCCAAAATGTCAAGAAGCTCAAAAAACAACTACGCAAGAGTGAGAAAAAGGTAAATGAAGAGGCGCGCATCAAAACTCAACTGCAATTGGCCGCCCAAGCCGAGAAGATTGGTAAGCTGACCAAAAAGCTCAAGAAGCTCAAAAAACAAGTGCCAGATAGAGGTATCGAGACGATGTTTCGAGTTACGTATCGTACCCATATCAACCTCTCTTCCATCGCCGATAACAAAGCCAACATCCTGCTTTCCATCAATGCGATCATTATCTCCATTGTCTTTGGTAGCATCCTCAAAGACGCTGATAATCCCAATTATGTGCTTTGGCCGGGCTTTTTGATGCTAGGCGTCAGCTTGGGGACCATGATTTTTGCGATTTTGTCTACTCGACCCAAGGTCAATTCGCTTAGCTTTACTAGAGAGGATATCTCCCAAAAGAAGACCAACCTCCTCTTCTTCGGTAATTTTCACAATATGAACCTCGGAGATTATCAATGGGGGATCAACGAAATGATGAAGGATAGCGAATATCTCTACGGTACCATGTCCAAGGATATTTACTTTCTCGGTGTAGTCTTAGCCAAAAAATTTCGTCTCCTACGCTATTCCTACAACATCTTTATGTATGGGATGATCTGTGTGATCGTTTTCGCCTTGGTGATTTATTTATTCTTTGCCGATAAAGCGACGGGATTGCCCAATCTGTAGCCAGCACTGCTGTTAATAGCTAACGCCCAATTTCCAATGTGAGCCAAATGGAGATTGGGCGTTTCCTATTTGGGGGCTTGGCGGTTTTTTGCTGCTGCTTCGCAGAACGCTTCTAATCGTTCCGCGCAGCGGTAAACCAAAAGACAAGCGCTCCCCCATTGGATGGTGAGCCTAGATTATTCGCACCGGTCTTCTTCCAAGTCCTCATCTAGCAGCATGATAAACTGGAAAGTCTGGCTGAGACGAGGAAATGGCGTCTCTTGGCCCATAAGGTTTAGGAGGACAATTTCTTCGTTTTTAAACTTGTCTTCGATCTGGTCCATCATGCCGTGGAGGCGATCGCTCTCACCGAGGCGATCGTAATTGGGCTTCATATCACGGAAATAGCGAGAGATGGTCAACACCTGCCCGTCTACAGGGGACGAATCAAAATAGTTGAGGCGATGCGCCAAAGATGGAAATTCCCAGCGAAAGGACTCTTTGATATCGGTATGCAAAGCACCAAACTGAGCGTAATAAGTGCCTTTTTTCATGTATGGCTGGAGCGTCAGGAAGTTTTTATACATCCGCTCTTCGCGTTCTTGCCACTTTTGCGGGAACAACATCAAGCGCAAAAAATCAAAACCAAAGCCCTGCAAAGTGTTTTCTACAATCATTTGAAAGCGCGGAAAATCCTCACCCCAATAATTGCGGTAAAGTTGTTCTCGCTTGGCGATGTCCTTATTGAGACTGCGAAAATAGCTCTTGACTTCGCGTTCTACGAAGTATTCTGAACGATGGAGCTCACGCAATTTTGAGATCTTACGAGCGATTTTGCGATGAGGTGTTTTCTCGGGCAAAATCGTATGCAAGCATTGGATCGCGAGTTCAGCCGAATGCTCTAAATCTATACCTGTAACCTGAATATGGTCTTCCTCTGGTAAGGTTTGGTTATATGCATAAATTTCTTTGAAGAGTGCCAATTGATTTTCCGGACAGACGGGGATATCATTGACCACCTTATCGAGCAGGCGTTCATCCCCCGTTTGTAGGTAGCGATTGAGCAAAAAGCCATAGCTATAGCCGCCTTCTACGATGAAGTTGCGGACACCGGCTTTTTGGTGGAGATAAGACAAAAAGGCGAACTGGATCTGGGTATTGATCGATTGCCAATGTTCTTCGGCAGTGAAGAAGAATCGATAATTGGGCAAAACCGTATCTATGGCCGCGAATCCTTCATAGGTACCCGCCACTTCAAGTGGGGTCGCATAGCGATGTACATAGGTAGAATCTTGAGCTGGTAAGATGGCAGTCCAAAGACTGCATACAATCATCAAAGAAGTTAGCAGGATTTTCATTCAACGAAGCGTTTTAGGCAGCGAAGCATGGGAAGGAAGGCTCCCCTCATACAGTAAATAGAAAAATTGAAAGCGGTGCGTCAGTTCGTGTGATTAATCAATGTACGAAAAAGATCGCTTTTAGATTTATATCGAGACAAGATGTCTCAAATTACTGAGCACTAGTGGGCTTGAGTGGTCCTATGAAATTGCTCGCTTGCGAAAGCGCAGAAAATGATATATTTATCGCAAAGCACAGCAATGAAGTATATCTATCTTTTGTTTTTGACCTTAACGGTGAACGCTTGTTCGCAGCCATTGCCTCAAGGAGTGCAAACCATCGGTTTTGCCTTTACCAATCCCGCAAACGCGACCTCTACAGAGCAAGAGGCAAATTTGTTAAGCGTCCTCCAAGCGCGTTTAAATGCTTTTTATGAGCATCCTGTCAAATTGCAGAAAGTAGCAGATAATGAGTATGAAATGCTCATCCCCGGTCAAATAGATGAGAATCTGTTGAGCTTAATCACTACTACCCCCGGCAATTTGTTTTTTGCTGAGACGCTGACTGGCGAAGATGCTGCCCAAGCGTTCCGCGGAGCGGGCCTCGCCGAAAAACTGGCCGAAAAGCTACAATATGCCGGCCCTAGTCCACAATTTAATGATCCAGTCATTGGCTTTGCCTTGCCAAAAGATACTGCCTTTATCTCTGCTGAAATCAAAAGGGCCGCGCTACTCGGGATTATACCTGGCGAACTGAGTCATGCTTGGGGGCAAGTCCCGATTGCCAATACTTATGAAAAGGCTGATTATCTGACGCTATATGCGATCCGTAAAGTGGAAGGCCTCTACCAAGGTATCAAAGGTAAAAGTATCATATTGGCAAAGGCAGAACCTGACCAAATAGGGCGATGGGCAATCAATATGCGTTTTGATGATCCGGGTGCGAACAAGTGGGCGGAAATGACGGAGGATAGAGTCAATGATTTTATCGCGATGTTGATCGACGGCAAGGCTTGGTCTGTACCCAAAGTCAACAGTCCGATCACGGGTGGACAAACGATGCTGAGTGCGGATTTTGAGCAAACCTATGCCGAGACTTGGGCCGCGATACTACAAGGCGGCCGCCTGCCAGCAGCGATCAATATGACAAAACTCAATTTTAATCCTGCGGGAGTTTTCGAACCTTGAGTAGACTGACAATGAAAAAGTTGATCGCAGCAGCATTCGTCTTGCTTTGCCTGGCTTGTCAATCCGAACCCAAGGGAGTTACTTCATTTACGCTCGCTTGCGAAGAGGCCGAATTAGGCGCAAGCTTAATGAATTGGATCGGACTTGGTTTCCGCTTAGATGAATATGTGGGGAAAGGCAACTATGAAGTGATTGAGCTAGGTCCCAAAAAGAAAAAAGTAAAACTGAAAGGCTATCTCAGCGAAGAAGATGCGTTTAGATTTGTAAACCTCAGTAAAAGCGACTTGGTGTTTGCTGAAACGGTAGCTGCGCAAGAAAGTCGAAAGCTATTATTTGCGCTTGACAGCATCTTTAGCCGTGATAGTTTGGTCCTGCATAAGCCTAGTGTGAGTCTTGAAACGGCAGAAGGGAATGGGGCGCTTAGTTCTACTGACCAGCTTTTGGCTGAGGATAAGTGGAGCGCGGAGGACTCGCTCTTGCGCGCTTGGACGATTTATGAGAAGCCGATCGAGACGTTGATCTATCTTTTTGAAGACTATACGGAAGATTTGAGTAGCCCATTGATTGGGAGTGTTGCAATCAAAGACACGGCGGCAGTCAACCGCATTTTGAGCATTGCGGCAAGCAAGGGTTTGCTCGGGAATGTCCGTTTTGTGTATGCACAGCAGGCTGAGAAAGGGGCAGATTATCTGTTGCTCTACAGTATGGCTTACGATCCTGCATTAAGGAACTACCAAGGTCTCAGTGGTAGCTATATTGAGGATATGCAAATTTATGATGTCAATGAGGGGCGCTACCAAGCGCAAATCCATTTCAATGAAGCGGGCATACAGCTTTGGGAGGAAATGACGCGGGCGCAGACTGGACGCTTCATTGGGATGCTGCTAGATGGTAAGGTATGGAGTATGCCAAGAGTCAATGAGCCCATCCAGGATGGCTTAACGGCAGTCCAACTGGGGACTACACCAATTGAGCAAGCCATGCAGTTTGCGATTATTATCAATATTGGTCCGATGAAGCATATAAATGAGCTCGGAGACTATCAGTACGACTCTCTTGCCGTTTGGCCTCGCTAGGCTTTATTCGTCTTTTCGCCGCAGTCGCGGAACGAGTAGCCATCTCAGCTGGCAAGTGGTAACAAACTGCTGCCAACCAGCATAACTCTCAAAACAGGCCATGCCGCCAGTAGGCATATCATAGCGTTTTTGAGATTGTAGGAGGTATTGGACTACGTTTTCCATGGTTGGATTATGTCCAAAAAACATCACCGTATCCCATTTTTCATCTAAATCCTGTACCAATGATAGCAAGTTGCCTGCGCCATCATGATAGATGGAAGGGATAATGGATATCTCGTGCTGATAGCCCAGCTTTTCGGAGACGATATTAGCAGTAGTTAAGGCCCGTTTGGCAGGAGAACTGATGATCCGATCCGGTAAAAACTGCTGCTCAGCCAATAGTTGGCCTAAATCTTTTGCGTTTTCAACACCACGTTTTTTGAGTGGGCGCTCGATATCGGAGGTACCATCTGGCCAATCAGATTTGGCGTGGCGACAAAATACTACCGTTTTCATTAGCGAGATAGATTGGTGATGGTATCGGTGCCTCTTTGGCGCTCTACCGCCTGGCCCAATAAGAACTCTTGGATATTGAAATGCTGTTCGGAATCAGGTCGTTTGTAATCTCCATCCTTGTTTAGATAACGAGATTTGAGGTCATCGTCTATCATATGTTGCAGTACGCCCCGTACTTGACGTTTACAGCTGCTGTCCTCTAGTGGAAAGACCAATTCCACTCGACGATTGAGGTTGCGTTGCATCAAGTCCGCACTCCCAAGGTAAATACGTGAGCTGCCTTTGGATTTGAAGTAATAGATGCGTGTATGCTCCAAAAAGCGGCCTACGATACTTTTGACGGTGATATTTTCACTTACTCCTTTGACGCCTGGGCGCAGGCAGCAAATTCCTCTCACGATGAGATCGATTTTAACTCCTTTGCTGGAGGCTTTATACATCTCCTGAATCATCTCTGGATCGACCAATGAATTCATGGCCATGATGATGCGAGAGGGTTGTTTCTCGGAGTGATTCTCCACACACTCATGGATCAGCGAAGTGATGCCTTTTCGGAGAGTGGTAGGCGCAATGAGAAATTTATTCCACTTTTTTTGTTGTGAGTAGCCAGTAAGCAGGTTGAAGAAAGCAGATGCATCTTCCCCCATTTCTTCTGAACACGTCATCAGCGAAAAGTCTGTATATATCTTGGCGGTATTTTCATTGTAGTTGCCAGT
>JBCAWW010000149.1:0-9093 GCA_038534415.1 Bacteroidota bacterium
TTTATATGTGTACCCTCGTTTTCAACTCTTTTCTGGCAAAAATTAGTATTTCACATGGCCGAGAGATTAGCCTTTCTTAGCAACACAAGCCCCGAGTATGTAGACAAGCTCTACCTCGATTTTCAAAACGATCCCAAATCCGTTCCTGAAGAATGGAAACGTTTTTTCGATGGTTTTGACTTTGCAACCGCACAATACGGAGAGTCTGGCCTCAATGGTCAGGCAGGCGAGCAAACTTCCTCTAAAGAGATCAATGTCCTCAATTTGATCAATGCGTATCGAACCAGAGGACATTTGTTTACAAAGACCAACCCTGTCAGGGAACGCCGCCAATACTTTCCAAAACTGACGCTCGACACCTTTGGTTTGACCGATGCAGATTTGGATACCGTCTTCCATGCGGGCGCGCAAATTGGTGCTGGTCCTGCTAAACTGCGCGATATCGTCTCTCACTTGGAGCAAACCTATTGCCAGTCTATCGGTGCTGAATATATGTACGTCAGCAAGACCGAAATCAAAGAGTGGCTGCGTTCCAAAATGGAAAGTGTCAAGAATCAAGCTCAATTTTCCATCGAAAAGAAAAAGCGCATCCTTGGCAAACTCAACCAAGCCGTAAACTTTGAGAAGTTTCTCGGCATGAAATACGTTGGTCAAAAACGCTTCTCCGCCGAAGGGGCAGAAACCGTCATCCCAGCCTTGGACGCGATCATCGAACGCGGAGCAGACTTGGGGATCCAAGAGTTTATCATCGGTATGGCCCATAGAGCTCGTCTCAATGTATTGGCCAATACCCTCAACAAAGAGTACGACGAGATTTTTTCTGAATTTGAGGGAGTAGAGCATGCCGAATCTGTCTTTCAGGGTGATGTAAAGTATCACCTCGGTTTTTCCGCTGATATCAAAACCGACAATGAGCATGAGGTTCACCTCAGCTTGATGCCCAACCCCTCTCACCTCGAGGCCGTCAATCCAGTCGTGCAGGGACACGCCCGCGCCAAAATTGACCGTAAGTATGATGGGGACTACAACAAACTAGCGCCGATTTTGATTCACGGCGATGCTGCCGTAGCTGCCCAAGGGATCGTTTATGAGGTCATTCAGATGTCCTTGATCGATGGTTACAAGACAGGCGGTACCATCCATATTGTTATCAATAACCAGGTAGGCTTTACTACCAACTATATAGACGCACGTTCGAGTACCTACTGTACCGATATTGCCAAAGTAACGCAGTCGCCAGTATTTCACGTCAATGGCGATGATGCCGAGGCGGTGGTTTATGCTGTTGAGCTGGCGATGGAGTTCCGCCAGCGATTCAATAAAGATGTCTTTATTGATTTGCTTTGCTACCGTCGTCATGGCCACAATGAAGCAGATGAGCCTGCCTTCACCCAGCCACTACTTTATCAGACCATCAAAAAGCATCCCAATCCTAAGAAAATCTACTTTGATAAACTCTTAGCTGAAGGGGAGGTACAGGCCCAGATGGCCAAAGAAATCGAAAAAGATTTTAAAGCCGAACTACAAGCAGAGCTCGAAGAAGCCAAACAAAGGGAACACCTAGAGTTTGCGCCCTACCTGCAAGGGACTTGGGGAGGGATCCGCCGCGTAGAGGCCGGTGATTTTGAAAAAGAATCTCCAGGGACAGGAGTAGACTTGAGCATACTCAAGCAAGTCATTGATAAAACTCACGCTATTCCAGAGGACTTTAAGGCTCATAAAAAGATCATCAAAATCTTCAAAGACCGCCTTCGGATGGTCGAAGAAGATCGCCTAGATTGGGCCCTTGGAGAGCTGATGAGCTATGGCACCCTCTTGCTAGAAGGCCGTCCTGTACGCCTCAGTGGTCAGGATGTGCGTAGAGGTACTTTTGCCCACCGACACTCTGTATTGGTGAGTATTGACGCAGAGCAAGACTATATCCCTCTCAATCACATCGACGAGGAAAATCAAGAAAAATACATCGCCTATAATTCCCTCCTCTCTGAGTATGGAGTCCTAGGTTTTGAGTATGGTTACTCCTTTACCAACCCCAACAATGTGGTGATCTGGGAAGCCCAGTTTGGCGACTTTGCCAATGGTGCTCAGATCATGATGGACCAGTATATCTCCAGTGGTGAGACCAAGTGGCAGCGGATGAGTGGCTTGATCCAGTATCTCCCTCATGGCTCCGAAGGTCAAGGACCGGAACACTCCTCGGCTCGCATCGAACGCTATCTGGAGCTTTGCGCCGAAAACAATATGCAGATCGTCAATTGTACGTATCCTGCCAATATCTTCCACGCTGTCAGACGTCAGTTCCACCGCGATTTCCGTATCCCTTTGGTGGTATTTACCCCTAAAAAGTTGCTTCGCTACCCACTCTGCGTGAGTAAGATGGAAGACTTTGGTCCTGGGACTCGCTTTCAAGAAGTGATCGACGACCCCAATGTAACGGTCAAATCAGTCAAGAGGGTATTGCTATGCTCTGGCAAGATCTATTATGATCTCTTTGAGCACCAGCAAGAACAAAAGATCAAGGACATCGCCGTAGTACGCATGGAGCAATTGTATCCAGTGCCACATTTTGCCCTAGATGCCTTGAAAAAGAAATATCCTAAAGCTGAGTTTGTCTGGGTACAAGAAGAACCTCGTAATATGGGTCCTTGGACCTTTATATTGCGTGAGCTTTATGAAGACTTCCCAGGCCTCAAAGTGATCGCTCGTGAAGCTAGTCCAAGTCCAGCAACTGGCTATCATATGCAACACGTAAGCCAGCAAGCAGATTTGATCGCGAGATCATTTAGCTAAGCCTATATAGCCCCTTTCCAAGCATTGGGAGCGGGTGCAATCTTTTGGAGCTGCTTCGCAGAACGTTTAACTTTCTCATTATCAGCTAGAGAGAAGCGTTTTGCGAAGCAGTTTGCTTTTGTCTAGCCCTCGCCAATCAATTTTAGATGGCCAAACTGACCTAAGCATTATGTCTCGCAATACTGGAATCCCTCTACTCTCTCTCCTCCTCTTTATAGTCCTCATAAGTTGCTCCCGTCCAAAAGCTCAAGTCGATAAATCGGCCTGGGTAATCGAGCTCTTGCAAGACTCCGTCATGATGCTGGCCCAGCAAAACCTCCAAGCACAACCGATCACCGTTACTGCCGCTTATAGCCCACGAAGCACAGGCGGCAAACATGATTTTTATTCCGAGGGCGACTATTGGTGGCCTGATAGTACCCATCCAGAGGGGCCATACGTCAGGCGAGATGGCATGACCAATCCCGACAATTTCACCGAGCACCGCAAAGCAGTAGTGAGGCTAAGTGAGATCGTAGGCAATTTGACATCAGCTTATGTCATCACTAAAGAGGCCAAATACGCAGAAGCGGTTAGGCAGCACCTCAAGGCTTGGTTCATCACGGATAGTACTCGTATGAATCCGAATTTGCTTTATGCTCAAGCGATCAAAGGTAGGCATACAGGCAGAGGCATTGGGATCATTGATGCCATCCATTTTATGGAAATCGTACAGGCAACTAGGGTTTTGGCCAAGGCAGACCAGCTACCGGCCGACGAATTACAGCCTATCAAAGCATGGTTTGCAGATTTTAGCACTTGGTTGACGACGCATCCTTATGGCAAAAAAGAGATGGTCCACCCCAACAATCATGGCACTTGTTGGAATATGCAAGTCGGTCTCTATGCCGCCTTTACCGATAATGATAGTCTGCTCAACTTTTGCCGTCAAAACTATCAAAACACCCTCCTCCCCAATCAAATGGCGGCAGATGGTAGCTTTCCACTCGAACTCGCGCGCACCAAGCCTTACGGCTATTCGCTCTTCAATCTTGACGCCATGACGATGAATTGCTTGATCCTTTCGGACGAGAAGCACGATCTGTGGAGCTATACCGCTGAGCAGGGACAAAATATCGCCCAGGCCTTGGGCTATATGCAGCCCTATGTAGCGGACAAATCCACTTGGCCACTCGCCCCAGACGTGATGTATTGGGAAAATTGGCCGGTTGCGCATCCCGCATTTTTGTTTGGCGGCATTCACTTTGAACGAGAAGATTGGCTGCAACTGTGGCAGCAGGCTAAGCATTTTTTGGAGGTCAAGGAGGTGCGCCGCAATGTCCCCATCCGCAATCCACTGATTTGGTTGTAGGAGGAAAGCAATTAGGGCCAAGGCAATACCTTGGCCCTAATTGCTTTTGAGGAGAATCGTTCCGCGAAGCGGAGAACAATATCCCACTATCGATAATCACTTATCCTTCCCTAAGGCCTAAAGGCCGGATTGTTGGAAAACTCGTCGTCGGTCAAGGTCTTTAAGAAGGCGATCAAATCCTCCTTGTCTTGCTCATCGAGAGACATATTGACAAAAAAGATGTCGTTTTTATTGGGGTGAAAGCGACTATTGACCGTCGCATAGCGATCTAAGACATCCTTGAGCGTGGCCAGACTACCATCGTGCATATAGGGAGCTGTCAACTCGATATTGCGGAGGGTAGGGGTTTTGAAACGGTGTTCGTCTATCTGGCGACCGGTGATTTCGGCTCTGCCTCCATCTCCACGAGCGATATACTCGGCATAATCATAGAGGCCATTGTTTTGAAAGCTTTCGTCGGTAAAATTATAACCAGTATGACAATGGAAGCATTCAGACTGCTCGGTATTAAACAGGGCCAGGCCTCTTTTGGCGGCCGCTGAAATAGCATTTGAATCCCCGGCTATATAGCGATCGTAGGGTGCATTACCGCTGATCAGTGTCCGTTCAAAACTAGCGATCGACTGCACCACGGCCAACATAGTCGGAGGGGCACCAAAAGCTTTGTCAAACATCTCATAGTACTCAGCATCGCCATTGAGATAGGCGAGAACATCGGCGGGATCAGCAGCCATTTCGACCTCATCTATGATAGGGTGCAAGGCTTGATCTTCGAGATTATCTACGCCTCCATCCCAAAACAAACTCTGCGCATAAGCGATATTGGTCAGGGCCATGGCATTACGCCCTCCCAGCTGGCCGTCAACCCCTTTGCTCAAGACCACCGTATCAGCAAAGCCGCGATCGGGAAAATGGCAGGAAGCACAGGAGACGGTCCCATCCGCAGAAAGGCGCGGATCATAAAATAGTTTTTTGCCTAGATCGACCTTTTCGACAGTCATAGGATTGTCCGCAGGAATGAGCGGATCCGGGAAACTATCTGGAATCTTTAGCTCATAAGGTGTCGGCACATGTATATCGGGGCCTTTGTCACATGCATTAAAGGCCAACAGGGCACCTAGGCCAAATATAACGGCTGCAAAACGCATCATATTAAAAAGGGTTTTTGGTCAGGGCGTGATCGACTAAATTTTTGGTGACGCGGAGAGCAAGATCAAATTGCTCTCCAGGCACACTATGACTGATACCTTCGCTGACTAAATCAATCTTATCGGTTTCAGAGTTAAATATCTGATTGATATCGAGATCAAACTCAATGTGAGATTCTTGATTTTCGACCACCGTAAAGGCATCCTCTGGCTCATCAAAGGTCAAAACTTGATAGACTACATTGGGTGAGTTGACGGAGTCTTTGCCAATGTGATAGCCAAAAGACTGGGCTAAGAGCGCGCCATCCATCGCTTGGCTGCTATCCACTTTGCCTTCGATAGAGATAAAGCGATAACCAGCGCGCCAAGACCAATACATTTGGTTGCCGATACTTAGGGGGTGATCGACTGCATACTGTGCGGCATTGTCATTGAGGTGATCAGGCACTCCTATGCCAAACTTGATGCCTTTGTAAGAGCCAGGAGGCACATCTTGATATACTTTGTAAGCGGTGAAGCCATGCTTGACGCGTTTGGCGGGGCCACCTTCGGCTATATCAAATAAATTAATCTCAGATAGGACTTCTTCGGTACCATCCTCTTTGATGAGGCTAATTTCGCTCACGTACATGCGAAAAAAGTCAATACGATAGTCGCGTCCATCTGGATTGGTATAGATTTCTCCTCCTCCAAAGGCTTTGCCTTCGACCCGAGGGCTAAACTCGATCTTGACGGAACCCACTTCTGGAATTGGAGGTTCACGATCACAGGCAGTAAAAACCAAAACTGCGATCAGGAGAAAAAATATATGCTGTATTTGTTTCATGCTGTTTGAATTGATAAAAGGCCATTAAGGCGCAAAAGCAGGGTTATTGATAAACTTTTCGTCGGTCAGCGATTCGAGAAAGGCCACAAGGTCCGAGACTTCTTTTGGGTTCAGGCCTAGCGGCCGAACGTAAGCACTCTGATTGGCATGGCCTTGCCCCCCTTCATTGTAATGCTGCACGACTTCTTCTAAACTTTTGAGGCTGCCATCATGCATATAGGGCCAACTCAGGCCAATATTGCGTAGCGTAGGCACTTTGAATTTACCGATATCGGTCGAATCTAGCGTTACGCGATAGCGGCCTTGATCTAAAAACGAATCATAAAGGCCATTGTTCTCAAAATTATATAAAGAAAAATCTATTCCTCCGTGGCATTGGGTACAATTGGTCCGTTCACTCTTAAATAAGGTCAAACCTCGCTGGGCCGCTGCATTTAAGGCTTGCGGATCTTCGCCTCTGACAAAGCGATCATAGGGGCTATCGCCGCTAATCAGGGTGCGCTCATAGGCAGCAATGGCACGCGTCAAGACAAAGAGTCCGATCTCACGCCCATAAGTCTCTTGTGCCAGAGGCTCATAGACAGGATGATTTTTGAGGCGCTCTGCCAATAGAGCTGCATTGAAGCCCATTTCTAGATTATTGCAGATAGGTCCGAGCACCTGCTGCTCCAGCGTGGGACTACCGCCTTCTCTAAAGAAGTAAGGATGGTAGCCGATATTGGTCAGCGTGGGCGCATTGCGTTCGCCGACTCTGCCTTCGACCCCTAATGAGATTGGATTGTGATCGGCAAAACCTGCTTGAGCCAAATGGCAGCTCCCACACGACAGTGTAGAATCAACGGAAAGGATTGGATCAAAAAAGAGCATTTTGCCGAGCCGCACTCTTGCGACCGTCATCTCATTGTTGGCAGGGACTGAGGGTTCGGCGAAGCCGGCTGGCAAATCCCACTCAAATGCCGCTTGCTCCACAATATGAGGCTCCTGTTGACAGGCGATGAGACCTATCAACAAGAACCCGATTGATATTTGAGCGAGCTGGTGCAAATTATTTTTGTACTGTGAAGGCCGTGATGGCGTTATCAGCAACCGTAGTAGCAAGCTCAGGTCCGTCTCCGGTATGCGTTACACTTTCTGTGCTCAGATCAAGGCCAGCAAAGAATTTGGCGATGTCATAATCTACGGTGATTACAAAATCTTCTGCGTCGGCTTCCTGATGCGCTTCAACCATAAAACGACGTAGATTACTATCCTTACCAATGTGCATCTCTAACAGCCCATCAACAGTGCCATCACCATCGGTATCTACTTGACCTTCGATTTTGATAAACTGATAGCCCGCATCCCAATTCCAATGCATAGTAGGGTTTTGAGGGGCTAGCACATTTTCAGCATCATAAGCAGTAGGATCAGCGTGATTGGTAGCGGAGTCTACTCCGACATTGAATGCCAACATACGCTTATTACCAGAAGTAACTTGCCCCAATTCGTAATCAGTTTGATCCGCTTTGACGAGTAGATAAGTATCTGGGGTCTCCAAATCCATCATATCGCCTACGCCAACTTGAGAAACATAAAATTGAAAGAGGTCAAAACGTACTGCCGTGCCATTGATGGTATAAGTTTCACCGAGGGTAAAAGTCTGTCCATCGACATTGGGCATCAATTTGAGAGAAAGGAAAGGATAACTACAGTCATCACTCGCCTCCGTGGCTTCGGGATCATAGTTTAGTGCAGCAGGATCGATACAACCGGCTTGCTTACAGCTTGGCAAAACAGCGCTAAGGAGTAGCGCCAATGCGATTAGTTTGAAAATTGAAAAACGGTTCATTTGAGGAAAAGGTATTATTCTGATTGTTCTGTTTTTAGTATTAAGACACAAGTATCTAGTACTGAGAAAAGCCGTCTTAAGGATTTTTGAAGCTTGGTTCGCAACAGTCTTCATACTAAATACTTTTATCTCTGTACTCAAAGAAATAAGGTAATACTGCCCATCAAGCGGGCGTTGGCGCTTAGTTCGCCTTGAGCATAATCGGAGGCTAGTGGTATTTGTGCACTGAGACCTACCGAAAATCGTTTGACAAAGGCCTCCATACCTGTGACAGCGTAAAGACCATTTCCCCCCGTACGAGGCTGCCGATATCGTTCAAAAACATCTAGTGCTAAATACTCATAGCTCAGTCCGCCATAGGGCACGAAATTGATACGAGGGGTCGCATAGTTATAGGCTACCGAAGCTGTCAGGCTCAGTTGGTCGCCAAAGCGATAATCATCGGTATTTTCAAAATTGTAACGGTAGTTGGCCTCGGCTAGTACCGTCAAGGCCCTAACTTGCAGCTGATAGCGCAGTTGCAACCAGGTGTCCCAACTGCCAGTACCGAGCTGAAAGTTGCCCGGCGTAAGCGCTTGGTCGCTTTGGGTTTCGTAATCTCCGGTAGGCATTTTCAGGCCCATACCGACTTGCAATTGTTGATTGACCACAGACTTGAGCGTATCAGAGCGTTCTAGCAAGCGATAGGAAAGGATGGCCGAAGCATCTCCCAAGCCCATACGACTACTGCTCTCACCGTAATCGGTATGAGTCATTTGTTGATAAGGCAAAATCCCCAATACGCTCCATCGCGGTGCAAAGCGGGGACGATAGCCTAGCTGCAAGACGCCTTGATAAATCTCATTAGAGCCACTACCATCATTGGCAGCAAAGGAAGCATAACGTCCCCTCAGACTCACAAAATGCCCCATATAGTTAGGGACTAAGCCTAACATGCTGCCCGCCGAAGCACAGCCGCATGCATCACAAGCCTGTATATTTTGGTAGGAAAGCATGCATAGCAGCACTCCTATCAGATATTTCATGATAAGTTGATTTGAAAATTCTAAAAATTTGTTCCGCTTTGCGAGCTTTTTAAAAGCTTTCGCCTACTTGTCTAGCGAGGGTTTCTCCTTCGTAGAACGCTTGTCTCTAGCCTATTGGGGCTATT
>JBCAWW010000150.1:0-9077 GCA_038534415.1 Bacteroidota bacterium
CTTGATATTCCTCCGGAGAACGCTCCTTCTTTAAAATGACTTCTGATTCCCCTTGTATCGCGGTGATGGGATTGCGAATCTCATGGGAGGCGTTGCTGATAAAGTTTTTTTGCATCTCAAAGGCCGTCTCCAAGCGATCGAGCATTTGATTGAAAGTATTGGCCAATTGACCGATTTCGTCTTTTTCGTTGAAGACTTTTAGGCGTACGTGGAGATTGTCGGCGGTGATTTTTTGGGCCTTGCGGATTTTTTGGGTAAGAGGTTGCAGCGCACGTTTGGCAGTGATCAAAGAGATCGGAAACAAAAACAAGAGACTCACCAATAGGCCCACCAATATGATGCCGCGAAGGTTGGTTGATTTGCGGATACCATAGACGTCTACTGCCGTCACGATGATGAGGTAATCTCCCTTGGGGTCGTGAAATAATTGAGCGACGCCTTGGCGATCTTCTTCCTCAAAACTGGCAATCTGATCTCTAAATACTCTTTTGATGAAGTTGGACGGATAAATCTCCCTCAAGCTATCTGCGAAGGCCTCTCTATTTTCGGGCACTTTGATGACATATTCTTCTTCCTGTTCGAGGGTGTGGAGGAATTTTTCACGAATATCGCGCAATACATCGGGGTCTAGCCGATCTGCCTCCACATACAATTGCTCGGTAATGACGACGCGTTCCCGCAGGCGATTCAGAAACTCATCGTTCCGAAAATCGGAAGAAAAAAAGTATACAAACAAGCTTAGGCCCAGCATGATCAAAGCAGCTGAGATCGTGTGAATGAGTGCGAGTCTTTGCCGGATTTTCATTTTAAGAAGCCTTCATGACATAGCCCATGCCGACCACTGTATGTATCAGTTTGGGGTCATGGCCTTTGTCGATCTTCTTGCGAAGATAATTGACATAGACATCAATCACATTAGTGCCGGGGTCAAAATTGATTTCCCAGACGTTTTCTAAGATGTCTACGCGGCTGACTACGCGACCTTTGTTGCGTAGCAAATATTCAAGCAGATTAAATTCTCGGGCAGTCAGGCGTACTTCTTCTCCTCCTCGGATAACGCTTTTGCTGTTGAGATCCATTTCAAGATCGGCTAGGCTGAGGGTGTTGTTGGGCCCGCCCGCGGAACGATTGCGTCTGGCCAAGGCTCTAAAACGCGCTAATAATTCTTTGAATTGAAAGGGTTTGGCGAGATAGTCATCTGCCCCAGCATCTAGTCCTTTGACTACATCTTCAGTATTGTTGAGAGCGGTGAGCATCAAAATAGGCTCAGTATGTCCCTCCTCGCGCAAAGTTCGACACAGCTCCCGCCCATTCATATGAGGGAGGATCACATCTAAGATAATCAAGTCAGCAGGAAACTGGCGTGCGAGGCTAAGGCCGGTTTGCCCATCAAAAGCTACCTGCACTTCGTGCCCTTCTTCTTCCAATCCTTTGCGAATAAAGGTCGATACGCCTGGCTCGTCTTCTATGAGTAGAACTTTCATGGGAGGTGTATTTGATGCAGTAAGGTATAAGGTTTAACTCAAAATCAAGACATTAGTTTCAAATCGACCTAATACAAAAAAAACCGTTCCGCAATTGCGGAACGGTATCGGTAATAAGCGCCAAAAAACACACCACTTTTTATTCAACAAAAATGATCTGTCCGGTACCTGTTACAGTTGCATCCAATACTGGATTGCCTTTGTAGTATACGTTGCCAGCGCCGCGGATATCGACGACTAGCTTTTCTTCAGCAGAAACTTCGCAGTCACCTTCACCAGTGATAGTGATAGCAGACTCACGGCTGATAAGTTCGAAGGCACGAGAGTTACCAGTACCGTCGATTTGCAAGCTGTGCTTGTCTACATTACCACGTAGCAATAGATCACCAGAACCTTCGATGGTAGAAGTCATTACTTCTGCACGAGTTCTCAAAGTAACGTCGCCAGAACCCATGATATCAATGATTACGTTTTTAGCGTTAGCGTTAAGCTCAACGTTACCAGAACCTTTGATGAAGATGCTAAGGTCGTCAGAAGGAGTTTCGAAACCCTCTTCGCTATAAACATCACCAGAACCTTGGATTTCAAGCATTTCTAAGCTTGGCAAATAAACGTCCATGCGGATCGTTTTAAAATCATTCAAACAAGAATTGTTTGTAATGCTTAGTTGCCCTTCTAGTACTTCAGTAGAAAGGAACTCTAAAATGTTGTCCTGAGCAGTGACTTCAACACGGTACTCAGGAGCTTGGTGAAGATATACATCACCCGGGAGGTTGATCATCACCTTGTCAAAGGCTTCGAAATCGCGTACTTCAGTTACACGTTCTCCGACGCCGTCTTCACAAGGGAAAGCTTGCTGGGGATACTCACACGCAGTTTGCGCAAATACCAACCCAACAAGAAGGAGTAGACTAAATAGATTTTTCATAACAACTTCTTAGATTAAGGTTTCTTGATGGTTATTCGGTAGGTTTGATGTTATAGACTGTTTATATGACAGTCAGCTTGCCGAATGGGTTGCATGCAACCTTAGAAATATTTGTTTGTCATTGGACCGAAGACTGAAAATTTTTGACGAGCGCCAAAAACATACAGATCCAGGAGTTACTGGTCGAACGATGTAAGCAGGGAGATCGAAAGGCTCAATACGAGCTCTATAAGCGATATTCCAAGGCAATGCTCAATGTAGCGATGCGTATTACGAACAACTACATGGAGGCCGAGGATGTGCTACAAGAAGCATTCGTACGTGCTTTTCGCAATCTAACCAGCTTCAAAGGAGACGCGACATTTGGCGCGTGGTTAAAGCGTATTGTGATCAATACTGCTATCAACCACCTCAAAAAGCGCAGGGCTGAGTTCGTCGGCATCGATGATGAACGCTTGGAGGTACCGGAGGAAACTTATGAAACTCCCGCACCTGCATGGAACATCGAGCTAGTACGAAAAGCCATCACTCAACTACCCGAAGGGTATCGAGTAGTATTGAGTTTGTATTTGATAGATGGATATGACCACAAGGAAATCGGACATATTTTGGGTATCAGCGAAGCGACCTCCAAATCCCAGTTTAGCCGGGCCAAAAGGAAACTTCGACAAATATTGGGGGAAACAATGGCCAGAGATGCCTACCCCTGACGTTCTTTAAAGTAGTTAGTTTGTACTTAGTATAGAGTACAAAGTATAAAGTAGAGAGTACAATAGTCTAAATACTAGCTACTTGATACTTACTACTAACTACCACACGCAACTTTCAACAGAAGCGAAACAAAGCTTATGCAGGATCAACTGGAAAAATACATCCTTAGTCAAAAAGACCAGTTGGACGTTTTTGAACCGGACGACCGCCTTTGGGAGCGCATTGATCGTGAGCTCCACGAAGAAGAGGCACCCGTTCGTAAACTCAATTTCTGGTCCCAAAGCTGGAAAGTAGCCGCTGCTATCGCGATGCTCGTGAGCGCCGGGGCACTACTTTGGTGGGTGAGTTTGCAATCACCTTCGTCGGAAATAACTGTTGCGCCAGTTAATCCCGATCAATCAGCGACACCGACTAACCCTCAAGCTTTCTACACCGCCGAATTGGCAGAAGTAGAAACTTACTATTCAGAGCAGATCTCCGCCCAAAAGGCGCGTATTGAATCCTTCAAGACACAAGGGATTGTATTAGATGAAGCTCTGTACGAACAAATGGATATGCTCAACGAAAACTACGTTGAGCTTCAAACAGAATTGAGCATTGCTGAAGATCAGGACCTCATCGTCAATGCGATGATCCAAAACCTGATGATTCAAATGCAGATTCTGAACCAACAGCTCATGATATTAGAGGAAATCAAGACAAAGCAGGCAAAATATGGAAAACAGATTCAGTCATAAACGTTCCGCTTGGCGGGTAGCGCTCTGGCTCGTACTCTGGAGTATGCCGATGCTAACCATAGGGAGCACTGTCGAAGAGAGTATCGTCATCAAAAAGACGCTTCGACTCAATTCAGACCAGACCCTAAGCATCTCTAACCGCTATGGCGATGTAAATATTAATTCTTGGAATGAAGACTACACCAAAGTAGTCGTGACCATCTACGCGCATTCCGCTGACCCAGAACGGGCCCGGGAACGCCTCGATGAAGTCGAAATCCTCGAACGTAAAACAAGCAGTGGAGTAGTATTGGAAACGGAAATCCTGAGCAAAACTTTCACCTTGCTACGTCAGCAAGGCATAGAAGTAAGCTATGATATCAGCATTCCCAAGAATATTCCGCTCGATATTGAAAACCGTTTTGGCGATGTCTATTTAGATGCCCGTTCCGGGAACGTCAAGATCGATATCAAAAACGGTAACATTGTGGCCAAAGATTTGACCGGCGAAGACAATCGTATCAAATTACAATTTGGTCAAGCCGACCTATCTAAGGTCAATGGAGGAAATCTAGACATTGCTTTCGGGCAGTTATTCCTCACCGAAGGCCAAGACATCTTCTTAAAAGGAAATGGAGCAGTAGTGCGTATCGATCAAGTCAAAGAGATTGAGCTTTCTGCTAATCTCGGTGAAATAAAAATCGATGAAGTCGATATCATTACGGGAAGCTATACCTCAACAAAGGTCACCGTTGGGCGCCTCAATCAAAAAGCAGAGCTTGATATCAAAGCCGCCATTGGATTTGAAATCGAAGAGGTTGCCCCCGGATTTGAAGGGATTGTGCTTACCGGCAACTTCACGGCCCTAAACTTAGGCTTTCATGAAGAAGCAACTTTTAAGGTTGATGCCCAAGTTGAAAAAGGAGAACTAACGGGACATAATCTCGGAGTAGATATTCAATCGACTACTCAAGAAGAGAAAATGACAATCTATCAAACCCAAACTTTGGTTCCTCCCGCTAGTGGCTCTATCTCCCGCACCGGTAAACCCGGCTTGGTGAAAATCCACTCCAAATACGGCAATGTCCGTATCTCGAAAGGGTAAAAATTGAATTGATTACAGATAGAGGGGATACTGCTAAGTATCCCCTTTTTTTATGGCTATATTTTCCAACCTCCTCCCAATTTCTGTATCTTTTGTCTATGCGTTTTCCTTTCCTGAGAAAAAAAAGAAACCGGTATAGCCCCCTTAGCGCTGATGTACAGCGTAAACTGAGCATGCACCAACTTTGGTTGCGCACCGAAGGTAAACAGGGGCAAAGAGCCGAATTTCAAGGGGAAGCGTTCCGCAAGGCGGACTTCCGAGCACAGGACCTACGCGGTGTAAGCTTTATTCGCTGCCGACTAAGAGGAGCTAGTTTTTCTGAGGCTGACCTTCGGGGTATCTATTTTATCAAATCCGATCTACGGAAAGCTACGTTTTATCGCGCTCAACTCTTGGCCAGTAGGGTAGAGGATAGCCGTTTCCAGGGGGCGGATTTTAGAGAGGCAAATCTCAGTGGTTCTGTTTGGATAAGGGCCAAAGTACAAAAAGTAGACTTTAGGGCTGCCATCTTGGATCAGGTGGTTTTTGAAGGGTTTAAAGCCAATGGGGCTCGTTTCGAGAACGCTTCTCTCCAACAAATCAAAGATTCGCATGGTGTTTGGCAAAAGACTCGACTAAAAAACGCTCGGCTGGGTGGGAGTGAGTTCACCGAATCTAATTTTAAGCAGGCCAAACTTTACGATGCTGATCTAAGAGCTACCCGATGGAATAATGTAAAAGCACGTAAAGCGCGTTTTGCACGGGTCCAAATGGACAAGTCAAGCCTGCGTAATACAGACTTATCAGGCAGTACCTTCAAGGGTGCTAGTTTACGACATGCCAATTTTTTTCAGGCGCGCTTACGTAAAACCCGTCTCAAAAAAGCCAATCTCGAAAACGCTTTGATGGACGGCTTGCCAGTTTCTGAAGTATTGGCGCATCCTCAGCCACCGATCAAGGGACGCTTGGGTTTTCGTCATCCGCGTAGTATTCAGGTGGGCAATCGTACCCTCGACAAAATATTAGAAGAACACCAAACTTGGTTGCAGACCAATGGCGAGCAAGGCGCCCAAGCTCGTCTGAATAAGATCAATTTACGCCGGGTCAATTTGCGAGAAGCGGACCTCTCTCATGCGGTCTTGCATCGAGTCGATTTCTTTGGTGCAGAACTTAGCGCATGCCTCTTTGCCTATGCTGATCTCAACGGCAGTAGTTTTCGCAAAACTCGCTTACAAAACTGTGATTTTAGCAACGCATCCTTTGGGAAGGCGGATCTTAGACAGGCCGATTGTACTGGAGCCAACTTCATTGGGCTTGATCTAAAGTTTTGCAAACTAAAGGGGACTATTTTTGAGCGCGCGATCCTTCGTGGGGTAGACTTAAACGGTCAAAAACTCAAGTCCCAGCGATTGAGAGGGGCTGATCTGGAAGGCAGTGATCTGAGCTTTTGCGATTTTGTCAAGTGTGATCTTAGGGATGCTCGCCTTGCGAACGCTAAGACCGTGAGTCTAAAACTGATTCGTTGCAAAGTATCGGGAGCTGATTTGTCAGGCTTTAGCCTTGACTATAAAAAGCAATTGCAGCGAACCCGAATTGATAAAGCTCACCTACATGCTGTCAAATTGCCTCCTAAAAAATCTATCAAGATAGGTTCACCCTATCACAACCTTCGTCCCGCCGGAGGGATCAACTATTTTGGCAAGCCACTCAACACCATCCTCGAACTTCACGGACTCTGGCTCGAAACAGATGGCGAAGAGGGAGAACCGGCTGACCTTTATATGGCAGACTTGCGGCATGTCGATCTTAGAGGTGTCAACCTCAAAGCGGCTAAACTCCAAGGTGCTAGACTCAATCATGCGGTGCTTGATCGAGCCGATTTGAGTGGCGCCGACCTCAGCAATGCGATATTGAAGTCAACTAGCTTTCAAGCTGCGATCATGGATTATGTGATGCTTGATGGGGCAATTATGGAGAAGACGGATTTTCGTGATGCCCGTCTTGATGGAATCGAACTAGTTAGCGCCCGTTTTAGCAGAGTGAAATTTGCCAGAGCCTCCCTGCGCAATGCCAAGTTTTATAATGTTCGATTTGTGCGTTCTGCGATTGAGCAGGCCTATACCGACGGAATCATTATCCGTAAATCAGCCATTCCTGTACCACCGCCTCGCGTCGAACCCTTACTTGAGGCAACAGAAGAGAGCGAAACACCTGTCATGCCCAAATTAGAGGATTATCCTGCCTTGATGGCCTTTATCCAACGAATTGAAGAAAAGTCTTCTTAGATATCTGCCCTGGCTGGTCGGACTCATTTTACTGTTTTCCGCTTCGCGGAACGCTTATCCTTTGCCTCTCCCTGCCTCCGAAGGGGGATTTCGGAGGAGGATTGAATCTCCTAAATAGAAAATGAACCTTAGCTTGAACTAACTGAATAAGCGTTCTGCGCAGCCGAAAAAATTAATCTCATATCCCTCCAATAAATCCCTACAAGAAAATAAAAGGTTCACGCATGCCGCCCCAGAAAGAGTAGCGTTCCGCGCAGCGGGCGAAGGAAAAAGCGTCATTTGAAAAATTAGAACAAAGTTTCTAAATTGTGATATGGCATCAATCAAGACCAAGCAAAAAATCTTGCAAAATGCGCGTAAACTCTTCAATGAGAAAGGCTTTGTCAATGTGACGCTGCGGGATATCGCCACTGCTAGTGAGATCAGTATTGGCAACCTTGCCTATCACTATGCCAATAAATCGGTAATCATGCGGGTGCTTTATCAGCAGATGGAAGATGTGCTAGAGGAGATGTGGGCCAAAGTCAATCAAGAACCTAGTTTTGCCAATATCGCCCAACACATCCAGCAGTTTCATGCTTTTCAGGCCTATTACCGCTTTTTCTTTTTGGATATGCTAGAGGTCGAGCGGGCTCATCCTGAGATTGCCAAGCAGCATCAAGCGCATATCGAGCGACAAATCAACAATGTCAAAAGCATGATCGATTATGCCGTCAAAGCGGGCAATATGCAGCTAGAATTACGACCCGGCATGTACGCTCAATTGGCGCATACCGTCTGGATGATGATCAATTTTTGGCTCTCTCAAACGGAGATTCGCCAGCAAAAAAGTCAGGTAGACGCGGTAGAAGCCATCTGGTTTTTGGTCATCCCACATTTGACCACCAAAGGAAGTGTACACCTGGCTGAACTCCTCCCGCAACTTAGTTTAAGCAAACAATAAATACTGTTTACATCATAAATCATCGCCCTATGAATTATTATTTCACCGAAGAACACAATCTCTTTCGCGAAGGCTTACGCCAGTTTTTGGACAAAGAAGTCATGCCCAATATCGATCAATGGGAAGAAGAGCAGCGCATCCCCAAATCGCTTTGGAAAAAGTTTGGCGATATGGGTTATATGGGGCTGAATTATCCAGAGGAGTATGGAGGGGTCGACGCTGACTTTTTCTATTCGGTTATCTTTTGTGAAGAAGTCTGTAAGTGTTTTTCGGGTGGTTTTGCCGTGGCACCGATGGTGATGCAGTTTATGGCTACGCCTTATATTTTCCAGCACGGGAGCGAGCATTTAAAGCAAAAGTACCTCGTGCCTTCTATCGCCGGAGAGATGGTCAGTTCGATCGCTATTACCGAGCCAGGGGCGGGCTCAGATGTCGCCAATATCAAGACCGAAGCCATCAAAGATGGTGATCATTATATCGTCAATGGGAGCAAAACCTTTATCACCAACGGAGTTTATGGTGATTATCTCATCACTGTGGTCAAAACCAATCCTGATGCTGGGGTAGGAGGAATCAGTCTCTTGATCATCGATCGCGATGCTCCTGGCGTTTCGGCTACCAAACTCAAAAAACTAGGCTGGCATGCCTCTGATACAGCCGAGCTGGCTTTTGACAATGTCAAAGTGCCCGCTACAAATCTGATTGGTGAAGAGGGGCAGGGCTTTTATTATCTCATGGGCGGCCTACAAGTAGAACGCTTAACCGGAGCCATCGGCGCGGTGGCAGGTGCCGAATGTGCGCTTGACTATGCCTTGGACTATATGGCCCAGCGAGAGGCTTTTGGACGACCGATCAATCGCTTTCAGGTACTACGCCATCGGATTGCTGACCTCGCTACCGAAATCGAAGCTACGCGATACTTTGTC
>JBCAWW010000151.1:0-9062 GCA_038534415.1 Bacteroidota bacterium
CTACTCGATACTAACTACTTCTTACTTAATAAACCGAGAAAGCTGGATTTCGTTTGGCAGCTGCCAGACATTCTCACAAATTCCTTGAGTTAGGAGCTCAGAAGTATAGGGTGCGAGCAAAACACCTTTGGTTCCGAAGCCCGTCAAAACATATACGTAATTATAGTCAGGATGGATTCCAACGATCGGTCGACGGTTGGGGGTAGTGGGGCGGATACCGGCAAAATGGTCCACAATTTCGTAGGGTACATTTAGCAATTTTGCAAGATGGCTTTGGATCTCTGCCTTGCCTGCTTCGGTAGGATGGGGGTGATCAAATTGGTTGCGGTAGGTAGAGCCTGTGAGGTAACGATCCTCTCCCAGTGGAATAAGATAGACTTTCTTAGAAACGACCTGATCCAGTTTTAGCTCGGGCGCGTGCAGGATCAAAATTTCGCCTTTGTTGGGGAGGAGTTTGACAAAGGGGAGATAGGGATTTTGGGCGAGGGCGGAGCCTTCTGCAAAGACCAAACGATCAAAAGCAATGGGGCCGCTAGCGCTTTGAATTTGGCGTTCGGCAAGGCCGATAGCCTCATAATCTAGCCGTTCGCGATGCAGCGAAAAACGATCATTTTGCAGCAATAATTGATGCAGATCATCAATAAAAGCACCCGTTTCTAACCAACCGCAGGGCAAAATCCGAATCCCTCCATGCGGGTTGATTATGCGTTCCGCGAAGAGCGGTGCCTCCTGAAAAGAAACGATATTGGCATAAGCCGGGTCTGCCGCTTTGCCCGTCCATTTGTTGTACTCCTCAAAAGTCTTGAAGGGGCGGTAGATCTCAGAGTAGTGAATGTGCTGACGCAGAGAAGCATAGGCAGGCTGGGCAAAGAAAGCCTCAATCTCCGCTAATAAGCGCTCGGCCAACCACGACTTGGCCCCAAATCGGCCCGTAATCACATTGAACAAACCCGCGGCCACTCTCGAAGCTGCCCTCGGAGCCGCATCGTCGATCATACTGACTTGATGGCCTTTTTCTAGCAATCGAGCCGCCAAAAAACTGCCAGCAAGACCACCGCCGAGGATCGCGATATGTTGGGGTGAATTCAAGGATTAATTTGAGGCAAAGATAGGGGTTTACTGCTTCGCAGAACGCTCATTTTTGGTGGCGCAAAATGTTGCGCCGCTACCGTCATCCCTTGGATGGCATGCTTCGTGCAGGCCGCCCCCATGAATGAGCGTTCTGCGAAGCAGCAAATCTACACTCGTTTCTCTTTTAGCAAAGACTGATAGGCAAACATCTCGTCGCGCAGGCGGGCAGCCTCCACAAAATTAAGTTCCTTGGCGGCAACCTCCATCTCTTTGCGGATGTTGGAAACTTTGCGTTTGAGTTCGTCTTCGGTCATATACTCAGCGGCGGCTTCGGCAGCGACATTGACTTTTTCTTCGAACTCTTCGATATTTTTGGCGCGACTACCGAGAGCTGACTCAAAAATATCCTTGGTTTCGCGGCGCACAGAGGTCGGTACAATGCCATGCTCTTGGTTATAGGCCATCTGCTTTTGCCGACGATAATCGGTCTCATCCAAAAGCTGCTGCATAGAACGAGTAATCTTATCAGCATAAAGGATCACGCGGCCTTCTAAGTGGCGAGCGGCACGCCCGGCGGTCTGGATAAGCGACTGAGAAGAACGCAAAAAGCCTTCTTTATCGGCATCCAAAATGGCGACTAGCGATACCTCCGGCAAGTCCAAGCCCTCCCGCAAGAGGTTGACCCCGACGAGGACATCAAAGACTCCATTGCGCAAGTCGCGGATGATATCAACTCGATCCAAGGAGTCCACATCAGAGTGGATATAGCGAGATTTGATTTCGAGGTCGATCAAATATTTGGTCAATTCCTCCGCCATACGTTTGGTCAAAGTAGTCACCAAGACGCGATTGCCTTTTTTGACTTCATTGTCGACTTCGTCAAGGAGATCATCTACCTGATTGATACAGGGCCGGATTTCGCAAGGCGGATCGAGCAGACCTGTCGGACGCACAATTTGCTCTACGACCACCCCACCACTTTCCTGCAGCTCATAGTCCGAAGGCGTAGCACTCATATAGATGATCTGGTTGACCAAGGAGTTGAATTCTTCAAACTTTTGCGGGCGATTGTCCAAGGCAGAGGGCAATCTAAATCCGTGCTCTACTAAGGTCAGCTTACGCGAACGATCCCCTCCATACATACCCCGAACCTGCGGGATGGTCACATGGCTCTCATCAATCACCAGCAAAAAGTCGTCAGGAAAATAGTCGATCAAACAGTAGGGGCGGCTACCAGGATCCCGGCGTGAGAGATAACGCGAATAATTTTCAATCCCGGAGCAATAGCCTAGCTCTCGCATCATTTCGAGGTCAAACTCGGTGCGCTCCTTGAGGCGATTGGCTTCCATATAAAGCCCTTGAGCTTCGAAATAATCTACTTGCCGGATGAGGTCAGCTTGAATCTCTTCGACGGCGATATTGAGGTTTTCCCTGCGGGTAACGAATAGGTTTGCCGGATAGAGCGTATAGTCGCGGAGGTTTTCGGTTTTCTTACCGGTTTGCAGATCAAAGCGATAGATTTTTTCGATCTCATCGCCAAAGAACATAAAGCGGACGCCATAATCATCATAGGCCGGATAAACGTCAATGGTATCTCCTTTGACGCGGAAGTTGCCGGGCTCGAGATTGAGTTGAGTACGACTATAAAACAGCTTGACCAATTTGTCCAAAAACATATTTTGGCTGATGGTCTGTCCTACGGGAGCGTAATAGACGTTGGCCTCAAAATCTTCGGGTTTACCGATACCATAGATGGAAGAAACCGAGGCTACGACGATCACATCCCTGCGATCCATACAGAGAGCAGTCGTTGCGCGAAGCCGCAACTTCTCAATGTCTTGATTGATGGCAAGGTCTTTTTCGATATAGGTATTGGTAGTCGGAATGAAGGCTTCCGGCTGATAATAATCGTAGTAGGAGATAAAGTACTCCACCAGATTGTTGGGGAAGAACTCTTTGAATTCACCATATAGCTGAGCCGCCAAGGTTTTGTTATGGCTAATAATCAGGGTCGGGCGGTTGAGCTCCGCGATCACATTGGCGGTGGTGAAAGTCTTACCAGAACCCGTCACTCCCAAGAGTACCTGATGCTTCTCACTATTTTTGACGCCTTCGAGCAGTTGGCGAATGGCCTCGGGTTGGTCGCCTGAAGGCTCAAAAGGTGCTTTCAGTTCAAACTTATGTTCAGTTTCTGACATGTATTTTGGAAAAATGGTGCGGACCCGTAGATACGTTTTCTTTGCCTTGAAGTTACGAAAAAAAGAGGAGGCTAATCGCGATGCTTTTGGCAGCAGTACGACTAGCATCTCCTTGCCTTTAGCCAACCTTTTTGGTGCCAGGATCTACCTTGTTATATGGCAACACTACTACTCCCTTTTTCAGTGATCGGCCTATTGCTTTGCATTTGGGTATTGCCCCGAGTCAGAGAAGAGCGATACTCCATTTGGCCTTGGCTGATAGGCATGGCCATCATTTGGCCACTCTTCATTTTGATCGCTGGCTGGCGCTTTGAAGACCGCAATTTTCAAGCAATAGGCGCGATTGGGATTATTGTATTGGTGTTTATCCTTTTGCTGTATTCGGGTAAGTCATTTATGGTGATATAGCTATGGGACTTATCGTTTGTAAGCCGAAGGACTCTTACGGATATAATCCAGTTCACCAATGCATTGTTCGCAATAAACTTTTTGGATGTCAGCATTGTCGAGGGCTTGGAAGCCTAGAGCACACTGGTTTTTAAAGAGCGCGCACCATTTTTCGGGACTGAGCATCTTAGATGCCTTGGCAATATGCGGCAAGCTATTCTCCCCATCAGGGGTTTGATCAGGATGCAGATAAGTGATCATCAGAGCGAAAGCATAAAGGTCCTCATTGACGGCTTTTTCTTGCTTTGCATAGGCTTCGAGATGAGGCTTCAAGATCGCTAAGGCTTCTTGACTCGCTCCACCTTTGGTAAAAAATTTGGAAAGCCGGAGGGCTTTGGCCTCGCTTATTTGGGTTTTGGCATAGTGTCCATAGATTTGCTTAAGGGAGTAGAGTCGATTCTTTTTAAACTCAACCGAGCCTATCAAATAATTGGCCACCTGAAAGTGATAATTGATCCACATCTTCGGGAAATCACTGCCCGTCAATTGCGGCCCAAAGACTGACATAGAATCTATCGCATAGTAAAGCGTATCTGGATTGGGCGCTTGATTGCCTTGCTGCAAAGCACCAAACTCATTGATCTGTAAGACCAGCTGATTGTAGCGCCAGAGCTTGTCTGTTGGTTCTAGTTTGACGAGGCTATCGACCATTTGTTTGATATCTTGAATATCGTAAACACTTTCTTCACCTCGGCTGAGGATCCCCTTTTTGGCAAAGCGCCGCTGCATTTCCCACTGATTGAAAGCCAGCTGCCCGTAGCCCGTCAGGATCGGTATGTTCTGCGTAAAAAAGCGCTGATCTGGCACACTCATTTGGCTTAGTGCTTGAAACATTTGGTTTTGCAAGCTTAAGGCTCGCCGAACATAGCTGTAGTCAAATCGATCGGTGCGGGAGGAGTCAACCAACGCAAGTTTAATGGCTTTTTGAAACTCCGATAGTAGGTAGTCTCTTTGCTGGCGACGATTCATCACGACTTTAAATTCAAAGATGATCTCGGCGATCCGCTGTTGGGCGAGGAGTGGTTCAAACTCCTTACGTTTGTCGGGATTCATCCGTAAGAACTGGTTCCAGGCCTTGTTTTTGCGCTGTGGCAGCCGGCCGGTATAGTCTTTGAGTTGCTCATAAAACATATCCCAGCGCGTCTCGGTATAGATCGGTACGGCAGTGCCAATTTGTGAGGGTGTGTATTGGGTGAGCCAGCGCTTGAGGCGACCAGCACGCTTACCCGCGAGGCAATCATTATCATCTTCATCTCCTTCTACCGATGAATAAGCATTGACTTTGACCGAAAGCAAATTGCTACTATCTCGTATCATGCTGGCAATGGCGGCTTCGATCTGAGATACTGGTATTTCGGCACTCCCTGGGGCAAATTGAATTTGAAAGGTGTCGAGCCGATTTGTCTCAGGAAATATGATACTATCCTGATGATATTTTTCGAGCAGAGATAATGGCTCGATATCGGAGTAGCGTTCCCCGCAGGGGCCTCCACTATGACGTATTTTGCAGATCCGATTTTTGTAAAGGTAGAGGAGATTGACTTCATAAGGCTCTGTTTTGCCATCGCCATAGAGGGGATTTGGCCCAAGCGAAAAGCTCAGCATAGGTGGCTGCCACCTCTTAGATTCCAATTCTTGTTTTTTCTTGATCGCCTTGATCGAGCCATTGGCCATCTGGTCTTTGAGCCATTTGATTTGTTTGGCTTTATCGGCCTCAAATTGCTCTTTATCATCTTCAAATGCGGAGAGCAGTTGTTTGCGATATAGAGGCTTGCATATAGGCCCTTTGAAGCGTAAACGTTTTGTTCTTTCAGCATAAGGATGAAGCGGGAAGCGTTCTGCGAAGCAGGCATAAGGCTCTGCCGAGACCAACTCTACCGTAATGCCACTTTTACGTTTTTCGAGTAATTTGGCCAACCAATCATAAGCGTTGGTATGCAAAACAATCTCTGGGCCGACCTCAATTCTCAGGGTCTTTTCTGAGGGAAAGCTGAGCGTACATTGGCGCGAAAAATCCTTTTTGAGCTTGTCTGAGGGGACTTTTACTCGATAAGTCCGATAGCCCTGCGGCTGGCAGGTCCAAAACAACATACTGGCAAAAAAAAGCAAAAAGATTCCAGTCCCCTTTGGTAGGAGGCCGCTGAGGCTAGTGCGATTTGACATGGATAGAGCGTTAAGGGTAAATAAGAATAATATGTTTTGAGTTTGTAAACAATTTGAGTTGGCGTATAATATAAAAAATGCTGATTTCTACATCAATCCCTTATTGGCCTATATCCGAATTTTTCATACCTTGAAGTAGGGCGCACTATCGCCCACCTACCTAATCGCTACTATGGGAGACTTAAACGTTACTGCCGTTCGCAGCCGCGAAGAGCAACAGCAATTCGTTCGTTTTTTGATCAAAGACATTCAAGCCATGGAGCGCATGCTCAAAGAAGATTGGTTTGAAAAAAATCCAATCCGCATCGGCGCCGAACAGGAAATGTGTCTGGTCGACAAACACATGAAACCGCTTCATCTCAACCTTGAGGCGCTCGATAGCATAGGTAGCGATGACTTTACCTCCGAACTGGCCAATTTCAATCTCGAAGCCAATCTCAAACCCCTCAACTTTAGTGGCAAATCGCTTTCGGAGATGCATCACAATCTCCGTGAAGCCCTCGAACATGCCAGCGATAAGGTCAAAGATCTGGGGGCAAAAATCCTCCTCTCTGGTATTTTACCCACTATCCGTAAAGCCGATGTTGAGATCGACAATATCACGCCACTGGATCGCTACCGAGCCTTGATGGATGGCCTCAAAAACCTCCGAGGCGAAGCCTTTGAATTGCGGATCAACGGGATAGATGAGCTCAACTTGCAGCAAGATACTGCCATGCTGGAGGCCTGCAATACCAGTTTTCAAGTACATTTACAGGTCAATCCGGACGAATTTGTGCAGAAATACAACTTTGCACAAGCCTTGGCCGGTCCGGTGATGGCCATAGCCGTCAACTCCCCCTTATTGTTTGGTCGCCGCCTTTGGCGCGAGACCCGGATTGCGCTCTTCCAACAATCTATTGACATCCGAACCTTTACCGATCACTTTCGCGAACGCAGCCCTCGGGTGACCTTTGGCAGTGATTGGCTCAAAAACTCCATCTTGGAGATTTATAAAGAAGATATTTCCCGCTTTCAGGTCTTGCTGACCACGCAAGTAGATGAAGATGTATTTGCGATGATGGAAGCAGGCAAAACGCCCAAGCTCCGCGCACTCAACATTCATAACTCTACCGTTTATCGCTGGAATCGTCCCTGTTATGGCATTTCGCCAAACGGTCAGCCCCACCTCCGCATCGAAAACCGCATTTTGCCAGCCGGACCTTCAGTACCTGATGCCATGGCCAATGCGACCTTTTGGCTAGGCCTGATGAACGGCATGGAGGACGAATGTCCTGACATCACCAAAGAACTTGACTTTACCGATGCCAAGGCCAATTTCTTTGCTGCGGCTCGCTTTGGCATGGACACTCAGCTGACTTGGCGCAACAATCGTAAGATTTCGCCAGCACAGCTGATCCTCGAAGAGCTATTGCCGATCGCTGCAAACGGTCTCAAGAAAGCCAATATTGACCAAGCCGATAGCGACTACTATCTCGATATCATTCGCCAACGCGCCACAACGGGTAAGACTGGTTCTTGCTGGATTTTGGATTCTTACCGCAATCTCAAAAATGCCGGCCTCGGCCGCGACGAGGTAATCTCCTCTATCACCGGCGCCATCTACGAGCAACAGCGAGAAGGAAAACCCGTCCACGAATGGGAACTCGCCCACGGCAAGCATATCGACTACAAACCAACGGTCATGTTGGTCGAAGAGTTTATGCAGACAGACCTGATCACCGTACAGGAAGGGGATGTGGTAGACCTCGCTGCTAGCATGATGGATTGGCGACGCCTACGTCATATTGCTGTCGAAAATCAAGCGGGTCAACTCGTCGGTTTGATTACTTCGCGGATTTTGTTGCGCTACTTCGCGCAACGCAACATCTCAGACGATAAGTCGGAGCATTTGATCATCAAAGATATCATGCGGGAGGATCCGCAAACTATTAGTCCTGAAGACACCATCTTCAAGGCGATGGAGATCATGGATACCAAAGGTTTGGGCTGCCTTCCTGTCGTCAAAAATGGTAAATTAGCCGGTATGATTACGGAATTGGAATTTTTGGCCATCACCCGTAACCTCATGGAACGTCTTCGCAATAGCTAATAGATGAACATCGGCTTTGACGCCAAGCGCGCTTTTCAAAATTTTACTGGCTTAGGCAATTATAGCCGCACTTTGCTGACGGAGCTACAGACTAGCTATCCTCAGCATCAGTATCATCTTTATAGCCCCAAGCTCACCCGCAATGCCCGTACTGAACCGCTTTTTGCCGAGGGAGAGTTTGAGCATCATAGCAGCAATGCCCTCATCAAGGCTTGGTGGCGGAGTAGGGGAGTCCTCAAAGATCTCAAGCGCGATCAGATCGACATTTTTCATGGCTTGAGTCATGAGCTCCCATTTGGCATTCACAAGCGTGGCGTCAAATCGGTGGTTAGCATCCACGATTTGATTTTTTATCCGCACCCTGAGCAGTATGCTGCCTGGGATCGCAAAACCTATCACTATAAATTTCGCTATGCCTGTCAAAAGGCGGATCATATCATTGCCATCAGTGAGAGCACCAAAGCAGATATTTTGCGCTACTATGAGGTCGCAGAGGACAAAATCACCGTGATCCGGCAGGCCTGCAATCCGATTTTTTATGAGGAGGTCTCCTTCGGAGAACGCTCAGCCGTAGCAGCTCGCTGGCAACTCCCGCAAAAGTATTTTTTGTATGTAGGCTCGGTGATCGAGCGCAAAAATATGCGCCTCATCTTAGAAGCTTTGCCCCAATTGGTGCAAGAGGACCCTGATTTTTGTTTAGTGGTGATCGGTGGGGGAAGTAGCTATTATCAAAAAATGAAGGCTAAGGCCACAGCTTTGAAACTAGAAAGCCACATCAAATGGTTAAAGGATATTCCCTTCACCGATTTTCCGGCGATCTACCAAAATGCTACGGCCATGGTTTATCCTTCTTATTATGAAGGCTTTGGTCTCCCTGTCTTGGAGGCGCTTGCCTCTGGTCTACCTGCGATTACCAGTAATCGCTCTTCATTGCCCGAGGCAGGAGGGCCGGCAAGCCTTTTTATCGATCCCGATAGTTTGGATGAGCTAGTATCCGCCATGCGAACGCTCAACACCAATGCCGACCAAAGAGCAGCAATGATCCAAAGCGGCAAAGAATATGCTGCGGCTTTTAATCGCGGCGATCAGGT
>JBCAWW010000152.1:0-9029 GCA_038534415.1 Bacteroidota bacterium
GATGGCGGTAGCATCAATGCTGTGGGTACCGCTTCTGAGCAAATCGTATTGAGAGGAACCCACAGCATTGATGCTACCGCCATCATAGATACCAATACCTGCGTTTTCTTCAAATTCGATAACAGTACCGGGTTCGATAATCAAAGCAGCTGTTACGTCTAATACACAGTTACTAGGTACTACATAGTCGACATCAGCAGGGCCATTAGCGAGCGTGCGTTCTACGCCGAAGCTATTACAATCTAAGGTTTCCCCTACCGTAGGAACGATAGAGCCATCGTCGCGAATCCACTTTTGGGCATTACCCGCACCAGAGCTACCGACTGAGATGCTGATCTCATCGTCATTGACCAAAGTGATCACTGCATCATAATAGTTATAGTCGCTACCAAGCTCTTGGTATGGAAAAACATCTTTTTCGTCTCCAGCAGTGATCATATCCCACTTTGCATCTCCTACGGCAAAACCACTACCGGCTTTATCGGTGATGGTACCAGAAGTTCCTGACATACGGATCTTCATAAAGTCTGAGGCAGGATTGTTACTTTCTACTCTAATCCAATCTCCTTCAAGCTTCGATACATCAGCAGAGTTGCCAATCCCTCCAAAGCTTTCACAACCCGCGATAAACAAGCCAATCGCTATCGCTTGAATCCATAATAATGATCTTAATTTGTTCATGATAAATGAGGCGTTTTTAAAAATGGTTTGATTCATAATTTTGATAAACTGATAAGCATTAACACCCATAAGTCCACCTCAAATGCAAAAGGTAAACAGGGGAAGCAAAGTTTTTTTTGTCCGCTGTTTGACAGAGCTAAGATTTAGCAGAGAATTGTGATACATCTGTGATATTCTGCCCGTACCTATGTGTAAACACAGATTTAATCATGCGTCTCTCCATCTACTTTATTGGCGTCCTTAGCCTGCTCACCAGTTGTATTGGCAATGATATCTTAGAAGATACAGTTGCCGAAGAAATCAAGATTACCGACCGAGTGGATACACTTGGCCTCAATGATACTTATCAGTTTTTAGCCCGCTATACCGATCAAATTGGTCGCGTGCAAGATGCCTCCGTCAATTGGAATAGCTCCTCCCCTACCATCGTTTCGATTGATGCCAATGGCCTTGCCACAGGCCTCAGCGTGGGTGAAGCCACCGTTTATGTAGAACTCAACGAAGTGGGGGCTCCCGCACTCCAAGATTCGGTCAAGGTCAAAGTAGGTACTGAGACTGTCGAACCTCCGGCCGAAAACCGCTCCGGCCTCATCCAAACCACCACTTTTTATGAGCTTACTGGCGATTTTGAGATCGAAGCCAATGGCGACGATATCATCATCAAAATCGCGGACAATTATAAAGCCAGCTCTACCCTACCAGGCTTGTATCTCTACCTCACCAACAACCCCAATTCGATCACCGATGCGGTGGAAGTGAGCAAGGTCACCACCTTCTCCGGTGAGCATGAATATGAAGTGGCTGACGTCGGCCTCAATGATTATGACTACCTATTGTATTACTGTAAGCCCTTCAACGTCAAAGTCGGCGACGGCGAGATTCAATAGTCATTAGGGGCTTACTGCTTCGCAGAACGATTCCCTCTTGCCATAGTCATGGCGAGGCAATGCCTTGCCGCCAGAACAAGACAAACGTTCTGCGCAGCAGCTCTCAAATCTATCTCCTCCATCTTCAATCTTTTCAATAATGAAAACTCAACATATCATCCTCAGCGTATTTATCAGCCTAATCGCGACCCAAGCGTTCGCCGGAGGCGGCTGGCCACAAAAAAAAGGCGAAGGCTTCCTCAAAATCGGTCAATGGTGGGTCATCGCTGACAAGCATTATACTGACCAAGGCCAGATCGATCCCAACCTCACCCAAGCGATTTTTAATACCAGTTTTTATGGCGAATACGGCCTGACAGATCGTCTCACCGCAGTGGCCTATGTGCCCTTTTTTAGCCGCGCTTATAGCAACAATCTCGTTTCTGGCACCACTGGTGAAGTGCTCATTCCCGGCGAAGCTATCAATGGATTTGGCGATACGGATATCGGCTTGCAATACGGCCTTTTTAGCAAAGGTTCAGTATCTGTCAGCGCTCGTTTGATCTTAGGTCTCCCTTTGGGGAACGCTAGCGGTGGCACAGCTGGCAACCTGCAGACTGGCGATGGTGAATTCAACCAATTGCTACAAGTAGACGCGGGCGCAGGCTTTAATCTCGGCGGCCACAATGCCTATGCAAATGCTTATGTCGGCTTTAACAATCGTACTCAGGGTTTCTCTGACGAGATTCGCTACGGCATCGAAGGCGGAGTAAGTTTTCTCGACAATGATCGTTTATTGCTGATCCTGCGCGTCTATGGTATTGAATCTTTACAAAATGGTACCCTGAGCGGCGAGTCTAATAGCACCAGCATATTTGCCAACAATAGCGAACACCTCACCATCTCCCCCGAAATCGCCTACCAATGGAATGATAAATGGGGCGTCTCGGCTAGCTATGCTCAAGCAGTCAGAGGAAGTGTGATCTTTGCCAATCCAGCTTATAGCGTAGGCGTCTTTTTCAAACTGAAATAGATTCACATCGGTATTTTGCGCGCAACTGTCTATCTTGCATTATGCGCAAAATACCCTTCCTACTGCTATTATTGGCTGCTTGCCAGCCCACTTCGCAAATCACGAACAGCCCTGATGGTATATTAAAATTTGTTGATCCCTTTGTCGGCACTGGAGGACACGGTCATACGATACCGGGTGCTTCGGTGCCTTTTGGTATGGTGCAACTCAGCCCCGATACCCATCTCGATGGTTGGGATGCCTCAGGCGGCTACCACTATGATGATGAGCAGATTTATGGCTTTTCGCATACCCATCTGAGTGGTACAGGCATTGGAGATATGGGCGACATTTTGGTGCTGCCTTTCCGGGGAGAAATTCAGCCAGAGACCAAAGATGCGGAACCCCTAAAAGCCACATTTGATCACCAAAATGAATTCGCTAGCCCTGGCTACTACCAAGTCTATCTCGACAACTACAAAGTCAATTGCGAACTGACCGCCAGCACCCGCGTAGGCATGCACCGCTATCAATTCAAAGGCAATCAGACCCCCAAGATTCTCTTAGACCTTGGGCACATTTTGCAAGCCAACTGGGGCCATAAATCCATCTACAGTGAGCTAGAAATAGTGGATGAGCGCACGATTCGCGGAATGCGAATCTCCTCTGGCTGGGCTTTTGACCATCCTGTTTACTTTTATGCCCGATTCTCGGAACGCTTTGACTTAGAAGGGGTTATGGAGGTCAAGCATCTCAATACTGAGGGCGGCAATCAATATCAGAGCCCCGACCTTAAAGCCTTTTTAGCGTTCCCCGAAGGGAAAGAAATCCTCCTCAAAGTCGGCATCTCTAATGTCAGTATCGAAGGCGCCCAAGCCAATTTAGAAACCGAAATTGCCGATTGGGACTTTGAGCGAGTGCGCCAAGATGCCGCCCAACAATGGCGGGATCAACTGAGCATACTCAAGATCAAAAGTCAGGACGAGAAGGTGATGAAAAACTTTTACACTTCTCTCTATCATTGCATGTTTGCGCCCCAAATATTTCAGGACGTAGATGGCAAGTATCGCGGCATGGATAAGGAGATCCATCAGGCGGCAGCGGGCAGCACCAATTATACGGTCTTTTCGCTTTGGGATAGCTTTCGCGCTTGGCACCCTTTGATGACAATCGTAGACCCAGAACTTGCGGGTACGCTTGCGCAATCCTTAGTGCAGAAATATGAAGATGGGGGCGTCCTTCCCAAATGGCCCTTGGCGGCAAACTATACCGGCACCATGGTGGGCTATCCTGCAACTGCGGTATTAGCCGACGCGATGGCCAAAAATTTGCCCGGCCTCAATCACGAAAAAGCCTTAGAAGCCTCGGTCTTCAGTTCACAATATCACCCTGAGGTGATCGCCCAAATACAAGAGCCTAGGGCGGCCCAACTGATGCCTAAGCATCTCGATTTCATCGAACGCTTGGGCTTTGTACCGGGAGACTCGATTGCTGGTTCTGTTTCTTATGGCTTGGAGTGCGCTTACTATGATTGGTGTATCGCCGAAATGGCCCGTAAG
Source organism: Bacteroidota bacterium (assembly GCA_038534415.1). Lineage (GTDB taxonomy): Bacteria > Bacteroidota > Bacteroidia > J057 > J057 > JBCAWW01. Next base: position 4,119 of record JBCAWW010000152.1, read on the forward strand.
CTCGGGCGTACCGATATCGAAACCACCTACCTCAGACGGAGTCAATACTACCAAAAATACCTAGACCCCAGGACGGGTTTTATGCGTGGCAAAAAAGCCGATGGCAATTGGAAAGAACCCTTTAGTCCCTACTTTTCGGATCATGATCTGGGCGACTATATCGAAGGCAACGCCTGGCAATGGTCTTGGTTCGTGCCACATGATGTAGAAGGGCTTATCGACGGTATGGGAGGCAAGGCTGCTTTTGGCGCGAAACTAGATTCCCTCTTTAGCGCAAGCGGCAAAATAGAAGGCGAGCATGCTTCTGCTGACATCTCTGGCCTGATCGGCCAATATGCCCACGGCAATGAGCCTAGCCATCATATTGCCTACCTATATCATTGGGCGGGACAGGCCGAAAAAACACAAATGTATCTCGATCGCATTTTGCAAAATCTCTACGAGCCTAGCCCTGACGGCATCTCAGGCAATGAAGATTGTGGTGCGATGTCAGCTTGGTATGTGCTCAATGCAATGGGTTTTTATCAAGTCTGTCCGGGCGATCCGACTTATCATATCGGTCGTCCCATGATCGATGAGGTGAGCATCAGTCTACCTGGAGACAAAGTATTTCGGATCACGATCCAAAACAATGCTCCTAAGCATCCTTATATTGCTAGCGCTTCCCTCAATGGGGAAATACTCGAAAATTTGAGTTTTACCCATCGGCAGCTTATGGAGGGAGGAGAATTGAAGATTTTGATGCGGGAGTGATCGCTGCGCGGAACGCTAGTCCGTACAAGGCAGTGCCTTGTACGGAACGGGGCAGCACCTTGTACGGGACGGGGTAGTACCTTGTACGGGAGGAGGCAGTACCTTGGAGCAAGTAATGATTTAAGAAAAGCGTTCTGCGAAGCAGCAAAAAAGCAACAAAGCCGTTGGTAAGCTTCAAGGCACTGCCTTGAAGCAAACGGTAGACCGAGAAAAGCGTTCTGCGAAGCAGCAAAACCATAAAACATGATCGACTACCAAGTCCGGCCATTGGATAAGACTGAACTGCATTTTTTGCGGGAGATGTTTTATGCTTCCTTTTTTGTACCTGAGGGGCAAGCGCCTTTTCCAAGAGAGATGATTGACCGTCCAGATTTGGCCAAGTATATCAAGGATTGGGGTTCGGGTAAAGATGATCTATCGCTGGTCGCGAAACGAGAAAATGAGCTCCTGGGATTGGTCTGGGGTAGAAGCTTCACCTATGCCAATAAAGGCTATGGTTTTGTCGACAAAAACACCCCTGAGATCGGGATCGCAATTCGCGAATCATTCCGAGGACAAGGTGTCGGGACCGTTCTCATACGCTCCATACAGCAAAAATATCTAGATTTAGGAGTGAGACGTTTGTCCTTATCTACTGACAAACGCAATGCTGCTAAACGGCTTTATGAGCGCATGGGCTTTCAAGTAGTAATGGAAGAAGAGACTGCGTTGACGATGTTGTGGGAAGCTGGCAAAAAGTAAATTTTCAACGCCTAGACGATAGGAAAACGAGTTTATCCGGCGCATCATTTCTGCAATCCTAAGTTGAGTCTCTGCTTGCAGGAGGAGGATCTATCAAAAATTCTGTTTCTTGCTGCTTATAGTCCCCATTGCATGGAACGCTCCCGTCTTTCGCGCCTTGCGGCCATCCTTACTTATCTGCAAAGCAAAAAACTGACCACTGCTACTGAGATCGCCAAGCGATTTGAGGTAAGCGTGCGTACGGTATATCGAGATATCAGGGCGCTTGAAGCCTCGGGGGTGCCGATCTATACAGAGGAAGGCAAAGGCTACTCACTGGTCGAGGGCTATCGTATTCCTCCGGTGATGTTTACCGAGGCGGAAGCCAATGCGCTGATCACGGCCGAAAGCCTCATCCTTCGCAATAAGGATACTTCCTTGGTCAAGCATTATGTTGAGGCGATCACCAAGATCAAGGCCGTGCTCGGCTATGAAGAAAAGGAAAAAGCAGACTTGCTATCACAGCGCATGGTTTTTATCCAAAACTTGGGTCGAGATACTACAAGCGATTACCTCACCAGCATCCAGTCGGCTATCACCAATTTTCAATGCATCGACCTACAATATCTCTCCCTCTACAAAGAAGAACTCACTGAGCGGCGCGTCCAACCTCTTGCCCTCTATAGCACCCGCGAAAACTGGATCATGATCGCTTATTGTGAGTTGCGCGAAGCGCGACGAGAATTTAGACTCGACCAAATCCAAGCACTGCACATCTCCGAAGACCTATTTGAAGCCCACGATTTTGATCTGCTAGAATATTTTCTAGGTCCCAAAAAGGACCCCTGACATACCCTTGACACAGCTCGATTTTAGATTTGTTGCATCAACTAATCAATCATTATGCAAAACAAATCAATCACAGCATTTCAACTCATTGGGATCGAAGTACGCACCACCAACGAAAACGCCCAAGCAGGCCAAGATATCGGCGCCCTCTGGCAACGTTTGCTAGGCGAAGACCTGATTTCGCAAATCCCGAATAAGACAGATGGAGCCATTGTAAGCCTCTACACCGACTACGAATCCGACCATACCAAGCCCTATACTGCCTTTTTGGGTTGTCGGGTTTCAAGCCTTGAGGAGGTGCCGAGCGGTATGGTGGGACGCAGTTTTGAGGGAGGCCCGTATAACCATCGCACGGTCAAGGGCAATCTGGAAGAGGGCTTAGTGTACCAAGCTTGGGTAGACATTTGGGGTACGGATCTAGACCGATCCTATACGGCAGATTTTGAAGTCTATGGCGAGAAGGCCCTCGACCGCGCCAATGCAGAGGTAGATATTTTTGTGGCCTTGAAGTAGGATTGCTGCTTCGCAGAACGCTTCTCTCTACTCTTCAGTCGCGGCAAAGCACTGCCTTGTCGTAGGCTAGAGGTAAGCGTTCCGCGAAGCGGTAAAAACCACAGGCTAAAATCAGTTTTGCCCTCCTAATGTCTAGCAAGCCATGAGCGCCCTAATAACCAGAATAAGCCTAGCGAGACCAAGGCTAATCCTAACCATAGATATCCATGAGATGCTTGTGTGCTCAAGGGACTATCTGAACCTGTCAAAACAAAGGCCGCCCAATAATGGGGATGCACAGCATGAGGAGGAGCTTCGGCTATATAAGTCATTTTTGCCTTTTGCAAGGCTACTGCCTTATTATTACCCTCCAGCAGATTGGGGTACATGAGCTCATTTATTTTTTGACTTGCGGCATCATCGACCGTCCAGAGGGTATTGATGACGCTTTTGCAACCGGCTTGACTAAAAGCTCTTGCTAGACTCATCACGCCTTCTCCCGTTTGAAATTTTCCGTAGCCAGATTCGCAGGCACTAAGGATCACCAAGTCTGTTTGTAGGTGAAGGTATGGAATCTCCCATGCATATAAAGCTTCGTCGGGATTATTCGCAAAAGCGAGATGAGCTTGCGCGGGGTCGTTTGGATCCACAAATCCATGCATTGCCAGATGCAATATTTGAAAGTCTGATGCCTGCTGAATGAAGTTCTCTTTTTGTGCTTGATCCCCAGTCAATACTTTGCCATTTGTCTGTTTGGCGAGTGCTTTGACTTCGGTTAAGTTGTGCATCAAAGCTAGCTTGGATTCGTATTTTGGAGCTACGCCTAGCCATTTTGATCGATAATGTTGTGCCGTCTTAGCCTTAGATTTAAACAACAATGAAGCGGAATAAGCATACTGAATGGCATAGTCATGAAGGAGATAAGGATATTCACGCCATTGGCGAACGCTTGACTCTGGCTCTGTCTTGACAGTATTTTTTGTTAAAATTTCAAAAGGCAGATATCCAATCTGGCCATCCGCTATGACGATGAGTTCCGCAAAGCGGCTATCCTCAAGACTCTCCCCTAAAAGATGCTGATAAAGCTCGCTGCTCAAACTCGCAAAAGGCGACAAAGCATCCAGACTAGGTTCCTGCACAAAAAGAACTTGATAGATACTGTCTAGTTGGGTCTCTAATGATTTTGCATCAACCCCTAATTGAGTGAAAGCCAATGACTCTTGACTAATCGAAAATCTATAATAGGACGTTCCGGCACGGAAATACTCAAGCAAAAGACTACTAGGAGCTAACTGCTGCTGTAAGCTATCGACTGATAATAAGTCAATAGCAGCCAAGGTCTTTTGGTAATAATCGGGATATTTAGTTTGCAGATTGGCCTGCCACCGATCACGCGCTTGCTGCCAGCTAAAAAGCTTTTCTTTGTAATTCGTATTCTGGCTTTTGCCCTTAGCTTCAGCGGCCCAAAGTTTTTGCTGATAAAACTCTATCTCTCGTTCGATTTTTTGCCCTTCTCTCCAGACGGTGTCGGGTAGATGAGTTTGAATCCGAGCAAGCTGCTTTTGTTGATTTTCGTAGAGACTAAAGGCTTTATTGGCCTCAGCGGCTAAGAAAGCTTGCTCAAAATATCTGCGTTCATGAGTGCGTTGGTACTCTTGCTCGCAGAGCCTTAGGATGCTCCTAAAAACGGAGGCAAATCGACCTTCACTCCAAAAGTATTTGGCTTCGAGATTGTAGAAGCTACTTCGGATAAACTGCACCAAATCTGCCGCTTTTTGATAATGTTCAAGTGCTGCTTCGGCTTCTTGGTTTTCGGCATATGCTTCTCCCAAAGCCATGAGAAGTCCATATGCCTCGATTGGATGACGATAAGGACTCGCAAGGGCAATGCTTTCTTCCTCACGTTGGAGGATTTTTAAACCTTCTTGATAAACAAGAATAGCATCCTTTATTTTACCTGTTTTCTGGTGAATTTGGCCTATTTGCCGTAGGATTTTGGTGATCTCAGCTTGTTGAAAGCTGTATTTCTCCTCATACAAAGCCTTTGCTTCCTCTAGGTAGGACAAGGCTGCTTGAGGCTTCCCTACAAGCAAAGCC